>JAYEKW010000024.1 GCA_034716895.1 Candidatus Neomarinimicrobiota bacterium | reverse complement strand
TGCGTCCAAGATCAGCAAAATATTTGATCACCGCTAAAATAGATGCACCTACTGCCAGCGTTACCAGCAGAATATCGATCAACTGAGCCAATTGAACAGCCCTCCAAAGAAATACACACCAAAAGCCAGTGAATATGCCAGTGCCAGCGAATAGCCAATGGAGAAGAAAGTATAAGCCCAGGTACCGGTCTCACGCTTAATGGCTGCCACAGTGGCTAAACAGGGTGTATACAGCAAGGTAAAGATCAAAAAACTGAGCGCGGCCAGAGGGGTCATCCCTGAGGATCTCAGCCCTGAGATGACACCTTGATTTCCTTCATCAACGTCTTCGCCAACTCCAAAAAGAACACCGTAAGTCGATACAACGATCTCCTTGGCCACAAATCCTGTGATCAAAGCCACGCTCTCACGCCAAGTGAAACCAAGGGGCGCTACAATGGGTTCAAAGATCTTACCAATTTTACCGATCCACTTCTGTTCCGTAATATCCCCTATCTCCTGGTGTCTCAACGAACGGAGATCCGCTGATCTTTGCTCATTCAATTCTGTTTTTATACTGTTGAATTGACTCTGAAGCTCCAGGTAGCTTTTGCTGGCTCCAAAAGGAACCATTTCAGAATGATAGGCTGTTCTACTTTTTTGGATGGATGATTCATATTTTACAGTCAGTTCATCAATGTTTTGAGAATAGCTTTCTGAAATTTCATTTCTTTCAGTAGCGTAATCCCGTTCTACTGTCACTTCAATTGGAAAATATCCCAAAGCCCAGACCAGAACCGATCCGACGAGGATGACCGTCCCCATCTTTTGAATGAACAGAAAACCCCGCTCCCAGGTATGCATGAGAAGGGATCGGGTCGAAGGTCGTTGATAAGGTGGCAACTCCAGAACAAAAGGTTTTGACATCCCCTTTAAAATGGTTTTACTGAACAATTTCCCACTGGCAATGGCTGCCACGATCCCCAACACATACATTGAGAAAATGACCGTTGCGGCGTTTTCCGGAAAAAAGGCACCACCCACCAGAACATATACCGGCAAACGAGCAGAACAGCTCATGAAAGGATTGATCAGAACAGTGAGTATTCGATCACGTCGCGATTCTAAAATACGTGTTCCCATGATAGCCGGCACATTACACCCGAAACCCATGATCATGGGGATGAAAGCCTTTCCATGCAGACCAATATTGTGCATGATACGATCCATGATGAAGGCAACCCTGGCCATGTATCCAGTATCTTCCAGAATGGCGATCACGAAGAATAAAATAAATATGTTTGGTAAAAATACTGCTATGGCACCAACTCCTCCAATGACACCATCCACCAGCATACTGGCAAACATGCTATCAGGCAGCAGTCCGGAAAAAAAGTTCATGAGACCAACCACACCAGCATCGATCCAATCCATTGGGAAGGATCCCAGATCATAGGTGATCTTGAACATCAACCACATGAATAAGCCAAAGATCGGCAAACCCAGCCAGCGATTGGTCAGTACCCGGTCGATCCGTCGACTATAATCAACAGAATCGTGTAATTTTTCAGTCACACACTCCCGAATGGCACCCTGTATGAAACCATAACGAGCTTGAGAGATCACAGCCCGTCCAATGTCCTTAAATAATCGCTCGATATGATCAACGGAATGCCTGGTCTGCTCGAGGATAGCTTGACCATTCTGAAACTGCCTAACCTCATCCCTTGTTTGCTTATCAGATTCCAATAGTTTTACAGCAGTCCAGCGTACCAGGTGTTCTCCAGAACTGCTTTGGGCGATGAGCGAGCTTACTTTTTCCAGCTCAGCTTCAATATCTCTGGGGTAGGTGATATTAATGGAGCGCGACTTCTGCGACCGTTCTTGAGCGACGCGTAATATCTTTTCCTTAAGCAGCTTTATTCCTGCTCCATTACGCCCAATAACTGGAACTACAGGTGCTCCCAAAAGTGTCGCTAGAGTATCTATATCGATCTCCAGCCCCTTCTCCTCAGCCATGTCCATCATATTGAGAACGACAACCATTGGACGTCCCAATTCGATGAGCTGGGTGGTGAGAAAAAAATTGCGCTCCAGGTTTGAAGCATCAACGATGTTGACAACTACATCGGGTTTATCGTCAATGAGAAATTGTCTGGCTATAGTCTCTTCAGCAGAAAAAGCAGCCAGCGAATAGGTTCCAGGCAGATCAATGACATCGAATTTCTGTTCAGCATAGGAATATTTGCCAGATTTCCGTTCAACCGTGACACCTGGCCAGTTTCCCACATGTTGGCGGGCACCGGTCAGGGCATTGAAGACGGTTGTTTTTCCACAATTGGGGTTCCCGGCTATCGCAATACTGAAATTCATTTTAGCTGACACGTACGACGGCGATCTTCTGGGCATCCTGTCCCCGAATTGACAGGTGGTAACCTCTGATGATCAGTTCCATGGGATCACGGAGCGGGGCATATTTATCCACACAGATCTCAGCATCTTTGGTAAGTCCCATCTCAATCAGTCGCAGTCGAAATTGTTCGCTACCACCGATCTCCTGGATCCGACCTGTTTCACCAGGCTTCAGATCACTCAATCGTAGACTATCCTGGTTTTCCCTGGAAAGTTGATGACGTGGTTTTTTTGCATTAAACATAGTGGTTCAGTATCTTCTATTTAGTGCTCAATGATTTAATTGGTGTGATATTCAACTTGATCCATCCTGACGACAATCAGCACAGGTACCAAAGATGTACATGGTATGAGTACTTGGGGTAAAGTCATATTCTTCGCAGACGGCGAGCTGTTGAGCTTCCATTTCAAGATTAAAGAATTCGATCACCTTACCACAGTGTTCGCAGATCAAATGGTCATGATGTTCATCATCCCCATGGCTCCGCTCATACCGCATCCGGCCATCTCCGAAATCCAGCTTGCTAACCAGCTGCTGGTCAACCAGAGCTTCCAGACTACGATAAACAGTGGCGCGGCTTACACTTTTCTGTTGTTTATACAGCTCAAAGTAAATTTCTTCAGCATCGAAATGTTCATGGGTGCTATTAAGCAGTTTAAGGAGAGCAATCCGTTGGGAGGTGGCTTTGAGTTCGTGTTCTCTGAGTACTTTTTTCAGATCCTGATTTTTCGTTGCCGCCATTATCCTAATCTCCTCACGCGAAGAAGATAAGACTGATTCTCATTTACGCAAGTGCAAATAAGTCTCATTTAGATTTAAAAGTGAAAATAATATAAAACTGGAACAGGTGTAGAAATTATATGTTTACTTGATGTTTAATCGATCCAAGTAGGTCAATCCTGAACATCCAGATTCGCAAACTTCGCGATGAGCTTCTTCTTGACATTCCCCTGAAACATGACGGTCACCTTCGATTCTGGACCGCTACCTTCTACATTAAGTATATTCCCCTTACCAAAAATCTTATGCACAACCTCCATGCCAGCCTCATACACACCTGGCTCTCTCTGATTGAGAGTACCTAATGCACGCTGCATACCTGTGCTGTGTTTCTTGGGTACTGGCTTGATAGTTTTGGTACGGGTCACTTTTGCTCCAGGTTTCCGATGATACTCTTGGCGAGTAAAGTCACTGATCGTTCGGGTTCCATATTCAAGTAAATCTGCCGGTATCTCTTCCAGAAAACGTGAGGGACGACTGTACATTGTCTCCCCATAGCGCTGTCTCATTTGAGCACCACTTAAATATGCACGTTCCATGGCGCGTGTCAAGCCTACATAAAATAATCTGCGTTCTTCTTCCAGGGCTTCCGCTTCTTCAATAGCTCGTTGTAATGGGAACAGTCCATCCTCCATTCCCGTGAGAAAGACAACCGGAAATTCCAGACCTTTGGCACTATGCAGGGTCATTAAAGTGACCTGTTGTTTATCTCGGTTAAACTTATCTATATCGGTGAGCAGCGAAACCTCTTCCATATAACCAGTCAGGGTGGGTTCATCAACCCTTTGAGCATATTCAGAAATAGCTGACAATAGCTCATAGATATTGTCGATCCTGACATCACTTTCCGCAGTAGCTTCGGCCTTGTAAAGCTTTACAAAACCAAGTTCATCAACAAAGACACGAGCCCATTCTTCCAGGTTCAATTCACTTAACAAGCTTGAATATTTCCCGATCAATTGAACAAATTCAATGGTCCGATTAAACGCTCTGGCTGGCATACCAACCTCCTGAGCGCGTGTAGCCGCACTAAACAAGGAAATCCCTTGATCAGCAGCAAAAGCCATCACGGCTTCCTGACTGGTCTTCCCGATCCCCCGGGTGGGCTTATTGATAACGCGCATAAAGCTGATATTATCAAGAGGGTTCACGATTAGACGGAAATAGCCCAATACATCTTTTACTTCCAAACGATCATAGAATTTTGTGCCCCCGATGATCTGATAGGGAATGCCATTACGTCGCAACACATCCTCCAAAGGTCGAGATTGAGCATTGGTTCGGTACAATAAGGCGACATCCTGAAATCCGTGGCCATTTCGGCGACAAACCGACTGGATCTCATCAACAATGAGTCGCCCCTCATCCAATTCATTGCGCCCTTCCAGAACCTTGATTAACTCCCCTGTCCCGCTTTCAGTAAAAAGTTCTTTGGGAGCCCGATTCTCATTCCGGGAAACCACTGCAGAAGCAGCTCCCAGGATAGTTTTGGTCGATCTATAATTTTGCTCAAGTTTAAATATTTTGGCACGGGGAAAAAGTTGCTGAAAATCAAGAATATTGCCAATATCTGCACCACGCCAACCATAAATGGATTGATCATCATCCCCCACCACACACAGATTCTTGTGTTTCTGACTCAAAGCTTCCACAAAAAGGAATTGGGCTTTATTCGTGTCCTGATATTCATCAACCATGATGTATTTGAATTGATTCTGATACTTTTTAAGAATGTGAGGGTTTTTTTCAAAGAGTTCCAGGGGTTTCAACAAAAGATCATCAAAATCCATGGCACTGCTGTTTTTAAGCTCCGTTTGATAAATGGCGTAGATCCTGGCCACCTGTTCATCAAAGGTGGAAAGCGCCAGATCAGCGGCTTCAGCAGGAAAAATCATTTTTGACTTGAACTGCTTGATCCCATAAAAAACTGAATTGGGCTTGATAACATCAGTGGAAATGTTCAAATCTTTCAGGATCTTCTTGACCACTTTCTGTCCATCCTCATCATCATAGATGCTAAAACTCTGCTCATATCCAATATAGAGTGCTTCACGTCTCAGGATGCGGGCACAGATCGAGTGAAAAGTACCCATATTGACGTGGGAGAGGTTATCGCCGAGGATCCGCTTGATCCGCTCACGCATTTCTCCGGCGGCCTTATTGGTAAAAGTGACTGACAGTATTTCGTGGGGAGCCGCAGTACCACTATGGATAAGATTGGCTATGCGATGCGTCAACACTCTGGTCTTGCCACTGCCGGCCCCGGCGAAGATCAATACCGGTCCTTCCAGAGCCTGTACAGCCGCCTGTTGTTGGGGGTTCAAACCTGCCAGTACATTACTCATTTAGCACGACTCCGACGTTGATATCGATTGACCTTGTTTGTGTGTTCTCGAAGGGTTTTAGAAAAATCGTGGGATCCGGAACCATCATTTTTACCCACGAAGTAAAGAAATTGTGTATCCTCCGGATTCAGGCTGGCCAGAATGCTGGCTAAACCAGGGTTCGCAATTGGACCAGGTGGCAAGCCGCGATAGAGATAACTGTTATAGGGGTCTCTTATGGAAAAATGCTTACGCCTGATATTGCCATCCCACTCACCTCGACGAACCAGCATATAGATCAAAGTTGGATCACAACCTAAAAGCATGTTTTGTTTTAACCGATTATGATAGACTGATGAAACAAGCGTACGTTCATCAACTCGACCGGTCTCTTTCTCCACCAGGGAAGCAAATATGATCAATTTGTAGAGATCAAAACCATAAGCCTTGGCTTGCACTAATAACTCCGGTTCAATAATAGCGCGAAAATGGGTGACTAGTTTTTTCATGACCAGTGATTCATCACTATTTTCCAGAAACCGATAGGTCTCAGGATAAAGTGCCCCTTCCAGGTGATGAAATCCTGATCCAGCGATCTGGAGCAGTCCCGGGTCAGTCAACAATGAATCCAGTTTTAGAGAATCCAGTTTTAGTTTCCTGCTCAATATTCCAATAATCTCGTCTGATCGCAGCCCTTCTGGAATGGTGACCGTGATCTCGACAGCCCGGGCGTGTGCCAAGGCTTCAATCGCCTCTGTATTGGTTGATTGTTTCTTCAGCGTATAGGCGCCTGGATAGATCGCTCTGGTTTTTTCCAACAGGCGGGCCGCAATTTTAAATGAAGAGGGTGACCTGATCACACCGATCTCATGAAGCTGATCAGCGATGGAAGTCAAGCTTGCACCATCCTGTATGATCAAATCCACGGTGCCTTGCGCCCTTGATATGGGACGGGAATCAAAGATATAATAAAGACTGGTGATCACAACCAGGGTCAATAGGATCAAAAATATCAGGGTCAATCGCAGAATACTCTTCAAACACAAATTCCTTTCTAAAGTCTGTCAATATAGAAGAGCACTTTTGGCATGTCAACGCTGGTAAAATATTTCAACAAGTTATGATTTTTATTTGCGCACCTATAATGCGCCATCTATATTCGCCGCGCTATGGGAAGCAAAGGAAACAAAGACAGTAAACATTGGCTCTCTGAGTTGCCTTTCACTCGCACAAATTATATTCTTTTCGTAGCAGGGCTTTTTGTCATCGTTCTTGGATATGTGCTCATGGGTACAGGTGAGCTAAACAGCACACAATCGTTATCTGTTTCACCAGTTGTGTTACTTATTGGCTATCTGGTAATCTTCCCTGTAGCTATCATGTACAAGAAAAAAGACTGAGCCAATTGAAAATTTTGGAATCGTAGTTTCCGTCTCTGCTCTCCGAGCTGCGCCGTGACAAGCAGCTTTGGCTAGAGTTCCCAGACATTTGAATGGGAAACAATGATTTGAGTATAGTTTTTATAGATTTTGGGATCGTAGTTCAGCTTGGTTAGAACGCCGGCCTGTCAAGCCGGAGGTCGCCGGTTCGATCCCGGTCGGTCCCGCAATTAAATCCTGCCTTTGGTGGGATTTTTTGTATCTACGATTCACGAATACCATAGAACCTGCATAGCAAATAAGACTTCATATTTTCTGCTCATTAATTAGGTTGTCATAATTATTTTGGATAGGTGAACATAATGAGCTGGAGAATACTGTTAGGCTGATCAAAGTACTCTATCCCGAATAAATTGAACAGCTTTAGTAGTAGGAAGGATTAACAGGGGATAATATGGATATTGCAACCGTAATTGGGCTTGCTTTTGGATTGGGTTTGGTTTTCTTCGGCATGTCAGAACCAGGAACCTTCACACCTCCAGAGACATTTTTCAATCTCCGTGGACTGGCAATCGTTCTGGGAGGGACATTGGCGGCAACTCTGGTCAATTACCCCTTTAAAAACGTAATTGGAATGCTCAAAATATCCCTGCAAGCTTTTTTTAATAAAGGCACCCGCAATCCCATGGATATCATTGCTGAATTGGCCGGATTTTCTGAACAAGCCCGCAAGAAAGGGCTTCCCTCACTTGAAAATTTACTGGATGGGCTCGATAATCACTACCTGCAGATGGGTCTGGAAAATGCCATCCTTGAAAAAGATCCTAAAAAGCTGGAAAATTTTCTCGACAACGAATTGAATTCAATGATCGACCGACATTCCAATGGTCAGGAAATCTTTTATAACATGGGTTCCTATGCCCCGGCTTTTGGACTGCTGGGAACGGTTATGGGACTGATCCTCATGATGACCAAGCAGGCAGCTACTACATCATTAGATAGCTATGCAGCTGGTGCCCAGGATTCAATGTCTGCCCTCCTACAAGGCATGGGTATCGCCCTGGTTACCACTTTTTATGGAGTACTCCTGGCCAATCTATTGTTCATCCCCATTGCGGGAAAACTAAAAGCCAGATCCGACGAAGAAGTGCATAGTTTGAATATCATCAAAGCCGGTATCCTCAGTATTCATGCCAAAGAACATCCACTCATCATGCGTGAAAAACTATTGACCTTTGTAGACAAGGAAACTCGTAAAGCTGCCAGACAAAACGATTGACCACGTTAAATGTTAAAAACTTCTTTCGTTGCACAACGTGCCTCAACTTCCTGGAAGGTTACCTATAGTGATCTGCTGACGGGACTTCTGGCCTTCTTTCTCCTGCTAATTATCAAAGCCGAAGAGGATGCTAACACAACCTATAAGTTTGCCGATCAGATGAAGGATGTCATTTATAGTAAGGTTGTGCGGGAAAAGACGACCCGCAATCTTGAGTGGCTCTATGTTGAACATGCCGGTCCCAAGGGTATCAAATTATTGATCCCTTCAGAAATCGGAGATCAAACTTTTTTCCAATCCGGTGATGATCAGATCGTGATTAATTTTATTTTCTATCTGCGCACAGTAGCTGATATCCTGAGTGGTTTGGAATTGGAGAAGATCCCGACCAGGCATGCAGATGTCTTTCGCAAATTAAAAGCTTCCGGTAAAACTGTTAATATCAACGTGCGTATCGAAGGACATTCAGATGCAGTTCCTCTGGGGCGCTCTTCCCGCTTCCGAGATAATTGGGATCTTTCTACCGCCCGAGCTCACCAGGTCATGCAGTTTTTTATGACCCGTACCCCCCTACCGGATTCATACTTCTCAGTATCGGGCTACGGTCCGTTTCAACCGCTGGTGGCTCTGCGGAATTATGATGAAAACCGACGGGTTGAAATCTACCTGGATATTCAAATGATCGACCTGGATAACGGCTGATATGTCTGACAATCTTCACAGGATCGCCGGTCAGGCCAGGTCCAGCTGGGTGCTCTCCTATGGAGATACTATTACCCTGTTGATCACCTTTTTCATTATGATGATCACGGTTCGGGCTGGACAAATCAATAAGATCCATGAGTGGGTCAACGACCGTCTGGATGAGACTGCTTCTGAGGTGCAGGAAGTCATCGATGATGCCAAAATCAGTGAAATATCTGTGACCAGGAATTCAAAAGGAGTTCAGATCACGTTGAAAGATCCCCGCCTATTCGAAGTGGCCTCCGCTCAACCTCGTCAAAGTCATACTTACCAACTGGATGCCGTATCAGCAGCGATCAGGGATCTACAAATATTTCATCTAAAAGACACTGAACATGCCGGCTTTTTGAAAGAGTTGGAATCATCCGGCTTGCAATGGCTGGTAGAGATCCGGATCGAGGGACACACGGACAATATGCGTCTAACCCGGAATGCTCTCTATCGAGATAATTGGGAGTTAAGCGCCGCCAGAGCTCAGTCTATCATGATCCAACTTCAGGAGCGGACTGGATTGGCGCCTTCTATTTTCGCCATCGGGGGCTTTGGAGAATTTCAGCCTATTGGTGATAATATCACTCAGGCGGGCAGAGAATTAAACCGCAGAGTCGAGATCTATATTGGTGCCTCCCTGCTGAAAACACTTTGATCTTAAACCAATTGCAGTTCCAGTATCGTCATATTGGGACATCATTTTTGTTACCACAGATTAGCACGGATTGACACAGATGTAAAATAATGGTAACCGCTAATTCTTCGTCCCATGGAGATTTTGGAACTGAACATGGCATTACTTCTTCATTCAGCGGTATTTAAGTCTTCCGGTAAGACAGGTAAATGATCATTTCCCTTTATAAGAGGAAGTTTTCATTTATCATTAGGGTTATGGAAACGGAACTTTCAGCGGTTTATCACGTTTAGGAATGCATGAATAAATATTTAATACTCATACTGTTATCAACCTCTTTGATGGGAATGGATATTACTATTCTTGAAAAGAGCAATACGAGCATCACCATCAAAGTAAACATCTCTGAGCCACTATTGACATCCTATGAATTTGGCAACAGATCCTTATTTTTACCGCGTTGGTCAAATGCTTCCGTAGGATATGACTCATCATCTCAAAATATCATTCCACGATTTTCAATACCAATACTCCTGCCACCCACGGGTGACCTACCCAACATTCAAGTTCTGGATACTCAACTTCGAGCTGACAACCGACTTTCAAACCTTAAAATACTGCCTGATGGTCTTGCTGAAACCCATGGCTTTTTGCCCATGCACCCTGATCAATTGATGGAGCTTACGACAACTGAAGACTTCAAAATGTACAAGACGGGTCGGGTCATGATCTTCCCCTATGCATTGAATGGACAACGTCTGGTTGAGATGACCTTCCGCCTGGATTTTCCTGCGGGAGTCCCCCCTGGGAAAGTCAGGAGTCCTGAGCTGTTGCAAGCGTACGTAAATACGAGCATGGCTCAAAATTGGGCACAAGCTCCTCAAGCTAAACTGGGTCGGACAGCCAGTGCTCTGCCGCAGGGACGATGGTATCAAATACCGATCAACAGCATGGGTATCCAGCGGATCAAGGTTGCCTCTTTCGTTGGAGCTGTTCCCAATTCAGACCCCCGAACCTGGCAGGTTTTTGCACCCTATTTTGAAGGTAAATCGCTCCCCTTCAGGCTTAGCCTTGATCCAACGCCTGACAACCTTAAAAGTATCACTACAAGTGGTGAAGGGTTGGCTGATGGTGTATTTTCAGGTGAGGATGCCCTGCTATTTTTTGCTCAGGCTTTGAACGGCGATTTTAAAGGTAACAATTTCACCCACCTCTATGGTAGACAACGCTATTACTGGCTTTGTATTCCAGATAATGGTTCATTCACAACAAATGAGCTGACCCTTGAATCCGCTTCTCTCCTCAGCCCCACCCAGACCATAGTAAATTATGAAAAACGCCTTTATCATGAATCTGAGCTTCACAATCAACTGCATTCTGGTCAAACTTGGGTTGGTGAAAAGCTCACTGGTAGTACAGACCAATTCACTATCTCTTTTCATGAAGATTATTTAGATATGAGCGCCGAGATCAAGTTCAACGCTCGCTTGGTGTTAGACTACGACTCCGGGAATTTCCGTGATACAGTTAGGGTAACACTGAATGGGCTATCTTTCAATGTCACTCAAAATACATCCTGGGGACAAAAGCACATAACGATCAATGGAACTGCTGTTGGGATGCTGCAGGAAGGCAACAATTCTCTTGGATTGAACTATACCAGTAGCTCCAACAGCTCGATCATTTATCTGGACAGTTTAAGGTTGGCTTATCATCGGCAACTTGCCCCATCAGCTGATTATCTTTTTGGCACTGTAACCCTGCCAGGATCCGTTAACCGGCTCGTTTTTGCAGACTTGCCAACTGATTTCCACCTTTGGGATATTACGGATCCCTCAGCTGTTACCGAGTGGCAAATAGAGAATGATCAATTTACATCCACTGCAAATGGTAAACGTGAAGTGATCGGGTTTACTTCGGATCAGGTAATTGATGTGATTTTAAGTGAAACCATGGATCTGGGTAGTGGGCAGTTACGGCAAGCAGAGCAACAAGTTGACTATATTATCATCACCCCCGAAATATTCATGGATCAGGCGGAACGGATAAGAGAATTACGTGAGGAACTCGTGTCGGTTGATGAACGTCTTGAGGTGATGGTCGTTCCTCTTGAAACCATCTACAATGAATTCTCAGCCGGTACTCAGGATCCTGCAGCAATTAAACATTTTCTCCACCAAGTCTATTTATTTTGGGATAAACCGCAGTTGAAATATGTCCTGCTTCTAGGCGATACGGACTATGATTATCGCAACATTACCGGTCAGAGCAAAATGATGATCCCCACCTATCAAAAAGATGGTTTGTCTGATATAAGTTCTTATCCCACGGATGATAGATATACATATATTGCCTCAGGTATCTGGGATGCATTACCTGATTTTGCTATCGGTCGTCTACCGGCTCAGACCCCTGACCAATTGGAGATCATGATCGATAAGATCATTGATTATGAGTTGAATCCTGAACCAGGGATCTGGCGTAACACCATAACCCTGGTGGCTGATGACCCGATGCGTCCGAATTCAAATGAGCCTATCCACATAAATGACACTGAGCGTTTGTCGCGCATTTTTCCTTTGAGCTCCCATGTCAACAAAATTTACCTCACTGAGTATCCTGAGGTTCAGGATCCTAATTCGCCCTATATCAAAAAGCCTAAAGCGCGAGATGATTTTATTAAAAAACTCTATAATGGTACTTTGTTAGTGAATTACCTGGGACATGGATCACCAAATGTCTGGGCTCAAGAGGAGGTCTTTACCGTCTCCGACCTGGGATTGGTTAAGACCGATTCGCGTTTACCCTTCTGGGTTGCTGGTACCTGCGATTGGGCTAAATATGATGATATCAATTCATCCTGCGTTCCAGAAGAACTCATGCTGATGCAAAACAATGGTGCCGTTGGTATCCTTTCAACAACCAGAAAGACCTATGCTACACCAAACAGTGCACTATTATCTGTATTTTTTAATCATTTATTTCCTGAAGATGATGCCAGTAGATCAATAACTGTCGGCGAGGCGATCATGTTGGCCAAAAATATTGCTGAAACCTCTGATGTGAATAATGAGAAGTATATTTTATTTTGTGATCCAGCCTTAAAGTTGGCGTCTCCTGTTCGGAAAGGTCAAATAGAATCCCTCAATCCCACTATTTTGCAAGCCATGGGGAGAGTTACCTACACTGGCAGAACAGACACCAGTTTGGCTACTACTGCCAGAGCTGCAGTAACCGTTTATGACACGCCTAATCCAGTGACTCGTTCATATGTAAAAAATTCTATCGGAAGTATTGGGCATATCTCATACATCCTTCCTGGGAAACGGATCTTTCGAGGTTTGATCTCAGTGAATGGTACTGATTTTTCAGGTGATTTTATCCTGCCAAAGGATATCAAATATTCAGGTGAAGGAGGGATCCTGCGCGTACAGTACTGGGACGATACGGGTCTGGATGGCAGTATCTTTCTGGATACTTTGATGTTCCGCGGCACTGATTCCACTGCTCTGGATGACAATGGTCCAGAGATCCTCTTCCTCTCAGAAAACCTGGTCCTGCTGAACGGGGACCATTTTTCCGCCAATGATGCTTTGGAAATTGAGTTAAGTGATGATCAGGGCATCAATCTTACCGGGGCGGCCGGTCATGGAATAAGCTTGGCCGTTGATGAGAATTGGGACAATGCCTACGATGTAACTGAACTTTTTGAATACGATCTTGACCATTCCGACCTGGGACGTCTTTCTGCTTATCTTTCAGAGATTCCCCCTGGAGAGCATCTCATATCAGTGAAAGCCTGGGATAGTCAGAACAATCCAAATGAAGCCAGTGTCAGACTCGAGTTTTTTGCAGCAAATGATTTCCGAATCTATGATCTATTCAATTACCCAAATCCCATGATAGATGAGACTGAGGTCACCTACCTCCTGTCGCACCCTGCCCAAGTGGAGTATGCCATTTACACGCTGGCAGGTCGCAAGATCATCAGTGAGGCTCTTGGATATCAAAGTCAGGGCTTCAACACCTTTCCCTGGGATGGCCGTGATCGTTTCGGAGATCGGTTGGCCAATGGCGTATATATTTTGTTCTTGCAGGCAGACAGTGATGAATTCAGTGAAGCCACTCAAAGTTTGCAAAAACTGGTGATAGCGCGGTGAGGGTAAGTGGTAAGTGGTAAGTGGTAAGTGGTAAGTGAAAAGTGATGAGTGGTGAGTGGTGAGTGATGAGTGATGAGTGATGAGTGGTGAGTGATGAGTGATGAGTGAAAAGTGACGAAACCGCTAGAAGTATCTGAGAATTCATGAAATGTGCCCTAGAACCATTAAATACAACCATATATAGTGAATACTCCTAAATCCATATATATCAACACTCCGCGTCTTTGCGCGCTCTGCCTGCCCGCACGAAGTTATACGCAGGCGGGCGAGAGGGACTTTTTGCGAAGGCGTCAAAAGTGATAAGTGATAAGTGATGGGTGAAGATGGTAGTTAGGGTACTGTTACGAGAACATCTTTGGGGGGAATATCAGTCGAAAACAGAAGGACAATAGATGCAAACGATTCCCTTGATATTGGCCAGCGCTTCCCCCAGGCGAAAACTTTTACTGGAGCAGATCGGGATCTCCTTTGAGATACATCCAAGCCAGGTGGCAGAACCTGAATATCCAGGTGGTGATCCAGTTAAATATGCGCTGTCTCTGGCAGAGCTGAAAGCTGCTGACATCTCAAATATTTATCCCCATGCTCTGGTTGTAGGAGCTGACACAATTGTGGTTGTCGATGATGCGGTCCTTGGCAAACCGGTTGACCCGACATCAGCTGAAAATATGTTAAAGCTACTTTCCAACAGAACCCACCAGGTTGTTACAGCTTATAGTATTCAGCATAGATTTCTGGATATCCAACTGGACCGCCATGTATCGACTCAAGTGAGATTCAAACCACTCGCAGAAGATGAGATCAAAAGATACATCAAATCAGGAGCCCCCTTTGATAAAGCAGGTGCTTATGGAATCCAGGACTATTCCGGCGTCTTCGTGGATCGGATCGAGGGTTGTTTCTACAATGTGGTTGGTTTTCCCCTTTCAGATTTTCATACTGCTTTGAAAGAATTACTAACCAAACATCAGCTTACGATTTATCCAGGTTGAGATTGGATTAATGTCGCACACCAAATTCAATTCTATTTGCGCGTTCCAGGTAATTCTGTCAGTGTGTCCTCATTTGTCTTTGCGAGAACTGAAAGGACTGCTTGCCACGGCGTCTGGAAGACATAGACGTGGAGTTCATCCTGAGTAACATCGAAGAGCTCGCGAAGACATATCGTGCACTTTGTAGATGCAATTGGGTTTACCAGGGAACAAATAAATCCCAAAGAAAAGCCATAGATGATCCCTCTGCGGTCTTGATTTACGGGGAAATTTCCTTAAACTCATCAGCATTCAGCGAAGAGGAGCAGTTGTGGCATTTCATGAAGACCTAAGAAACCATCGCCTTAAAAAGGGACTCATCCTGGAGGAGATCTCCGAGGAAACCAAAATCAATATCCGCATCCTGCAGGCATTGGAACAAGGAGATTATCATATCCTGCCTGTCCCCTACGTCCGGCTATTCATGAGAGCATACGCACAGACCATTGACTACCCGGTTGAAGACATACTACGGGGACTTGAGAACGAGCTTAAACTTACTGGTGAACAGAGTGATTCAGACATGATCGCGTCTGATCTGGCAACCTCAATTGATATGACAGGGGCTATTGTCTCCCCAAATCAGAATATGCTCCAAGCTGAACGAGGATCACAAAGCAATACAACCCGCCTGATCGGTGGTATCATTGTACTATTGGTCGTGATCATTTTTGGTAAAAGTCTGCTGAAACCAAATGCACCAGCCTCACAAACGCCTCAGTTTCCCCTACTGCCTGCAATGGATTTAAGTTTGAGTCTTGATTCACTTGACCTGCCAGACTCACTTTTTGCGGCCAATTCACCGGGGCTTACCATTACAGCCTCTGGTTATTTATCCATAATTAGCAACCAGGGTTCCAATGCTGTGGATACACTTTTCCAGGAACCAGGCGAATCCATATCCATTATTTTAAAGCATTCAATGCAATTGAAGATGTACCCCAGTGATGCTGTACTGATCTCCATTCAGCAGGACACTTTACCCGGCTCTCCTTTCAGTAACGCTTGGTTAGTAGTAACTACTGATTCTACCAGCGGTCAATTGAGGACGTATCCCACTCTGTGATCTAAAACCAGATCAAATTTTTCGTTTTTCTGATAGCCCTGATCAAAAACAGAAATAGGTAGTAATCGCCTCGCAGTAAAAGTTCAGTCTATCCTCCATCAAAACTAGGGGAATTAACCCACAAGGGGGGTTTCTGCCTTCTTGGCGTGATTCATATTGACAGGATCACAGAGACATATCTTATTGTATATATACGCTTTACCTTGATATTGAATAAAAATATGCATTTGCCTCAGGGTATAATTTTGGTCCATACATACTCTGCACTTCTCCTGATGATTTCACTTTTTTTCTTGGTTTGTGGGTGATTCACCCTATTTTATGGTAATAGTGGGTAATTATCCCTATCTATTAATTGCTGAAACGGGAAATGGGAACAAAAACATTTACAGGTGAATTTCGTTATTCAATCGATGCAAAAGGTCGAGTGAATGTTCCATCGAAATTCAGGAAAGCGTTACCGGAGACCAGTGAAGATACTTTCGTGGTAACCCGAGGCTTAGATGAAAACATCGTGGCCTACTCATTGGACAAGTGGCAACAGATCGAAGAAGAATTACTGAAGCTTTCTTCTCGGCTGCCAGGGCACCGTGCATACAAGCGCCAGGCGACCCGCTTTGCCACTTCACTCAAATTCGATAGTCAGGGTCGCGTGGCGATCCCAGTCAATCTACTGCAACACGCCGGGATTGACAAAGACGTCGTGATCATTGGGATGATCGACGAGATCGAGATTTGGGATCCGGAGATATTAAAACGCTATGAGGATACTGTGTTCCAACTTGATGCTGAGGATATTGAAGCCATTGACAATTATACCCGATCACCGTGAGTCAAATAACTCAGTCTCGCTTTCGTCACACACCAGTATTGGTGGACGAGGTCTGCGAACTGTTGATCAACGATCTTTCTGGTGTTTACGTGGATGGAACTTTCGGCCTCGGCGGTCACACAAAAGCACTCTCCTCCCTGTTAAATGCTGATGCGACGCTAATTGGTATCGATCAGGATCAAACTGCCCTCGCTCAATTCACCCCTTCTTTAGTACAGCAAACCCTGCACCTCGTGTGCACGAACTTTGAGAACTTAAAGCAGATCCTTGGTGACCTGAAGATCAATAAAGTTCATGGGATCCTGTTGGATCTGGGTCTGAACTCCTTCTCTCTGGATGATCCGGAAAGAGGATTCGCATTCAGCCTTCACGGACCCCTGGACATGCGTTTTGACAGATCAAATGAACTGACAGCGGAGATAGTGGTGAACACTTACTCTCAGGAGCAACTAGCAGATGTCATTTATCGCTATGGAGAAGAGAGGAACAGTCGCAGAATAGCGCGCAGAATCGTGGAAATGAGAGCCCAAAAAAGATTAACACGAAGTGATGAGCTAAAACAGGCTGTCGCCAGGAGTGTGGATCCACGATTCCGAAACAAATCTCTTGCCAGAGTTTTTCAAGCATTCCGCATCGAAGTAAATCGAGAAATGGAAGTACTGTCCAGCGTACTTGACAGTGCAATAGAACTTATGGTCCCCGGTGGTCGATTGGCTGTGATCAGTTATCATTCTTTGGAGGATCGCATGGTTAAAATGCACTTCCGGGAATTGTCGCAGGATATCCCCAGACAACCGGGTATGGTAGATGAAGAGGTTAAGGTTCCCCTTCTCAAACGAATCACCACAAAACCTGTAGTCGCCCTCCCCGGCGAAGCTTCCGTCAACCCCAGGGCTCGCAGTGCCAAACTCAGAGTCGCAGAGAGGACAACGCATGCGACGAAATGAGACTGGACGTGAGATCCTGAAGACCATCCTGTATATCGGTATGGTTCCTGTCGTTGCAGCCTTGCTATTCCTATATGTCTGGTTGGGGGAAGAAGTTAGAGCATGCGCCGTTAAACTTGACTCGCTTAGATCACAGGAGATCACACTTCGGGGTGAGTATAACCTGGTGCTAAGTGAGCGAAATCGTCTACACCGTCCAGATAATCTTTCCAAGCTGGCTCGGGAAAACCTGGGTTTAACTCAACCGGATCCAGAAACCCGTGAGATCAGGGTTAATCTCAAATGAGCATGACCTATAAGAAATTTCGCGGACGCTATATCATCGTAGTTGTGAGTTCCATTTTGGTCTGGACCATGTTGGTCTTTCGTATGTTCTTTATCCAGGTTATTGACGCTGAAAGCCTGGGAGCTGCTATTGAATCCCGATTTGAAGCAAAAGTTTCTATCCCACCACTGCGGGGGAATTTTTTTGATCGGAATGGTAAAAAGCTCACCGATAATATCGAACATTATTCTTTTTCCGCACGGCCTGCACTGGTTCAAGACAAAGATGCAATTGCCCGTCTCTTCAGTAAAACCTTTAATAAATCAAAACGCTATTATCTGAATCGCTTGAATTCCAAGAGTCCATTTGTGTACCTCGAGCGCAATATCGATCCCCTGCTGGGCCGAGAGCTGAGCCAAAGACTTCTGCCAACTGGAGTGCAAGTTGAATCCGAAGTACGCCGGTATTACCCCTATGGCGATGTTGCAGCACCTCTGATCGGATTCGTTGGTACTGAAAACCATGGGTTGTCCGGCCTGGAAGCTCATTATAATCATCAACTGGCTGGTATATCAGGCTGGAAAGAACTGGGCTCCGATGGCCGGGGCAATACCCGGATTCGAGGTGAATTCAGAGAGCAGACACCCATCAACGGTGACAATTGTTCTCTCACAATAGATGTGGATATGCAGGTGATCATTGAAGAAGAATTGCGCTCAGCCATCGAAAGGCACAAGGCTGATAAAGCAATGGCCGTCCTCATCGATCCAAGCTCAGGAGAAATACTTGCTTTGGCAAACCTCCCGGCTTTTAACCCCAATACTCGTTCTGATCTGACCCAGGAGGCACTGACCTCCCACCCCATCATGTCTGCTTTTGAGCCAGGTTCCACGTTCAAAGTTGTAGGAGCAACTGCTCTGCTGGAAGCAAATAAAGTTCATCCCATGGATGTCTTTTTCTGTGAAAATGGAAAATTCTCCATTCACGGTTTGCATATCAAGGACTGGCGTTCGTTTGCAAATCTGACATTTTCAGAAGTTTTGCAAAATTCATCCAATATTGGAACCATCAAGGCCATGGAGAACCTGGAGGCCGGGAAACTTTTCAAGATCGCGCGGAAATTCGGGTTCAGTGAAAAGAGTGGGATCCAGTTTCCTTATGAAAATACAGGCTCATTAAAAAACAATAAACACTGGTCCAGAATTTCAAAATCTGAAATTTCCATCGGCTATGAGGTTTCTGTCACCAGCCTGCAATTGGCCATGGCTTACTCTGCCATCGGCAACGGAGGCATTCTTTTAAAACCGCAATTGGTCAAAAATTTTACAACGCCTAATGGTCATGCGCAGGTCGTTGACCAAATGGATGCGATCCGGCGGGTTGCCTCTGAAAACACAATGCACACTTTATCAGATATACTGGAAAAGGCAGTTTCCCAAGGCACCGGATCACATGCTTTTCTGCCAAACCTGCGGATTGCTGGTAAAACTGGAACTGCTAAAAAGATCAAAAATGGCAAATACGTCAGCGAATATATCGCATCATTTGCCAGTTTCTATCCGGCAAATGATCCTGAATACACACTGGTCGTGGTAGTAGATCACCCCAGAGCAGGTGGCTATACCGGCGGCATGGTGGCAGCCCCCATTGCCAAAGAGATCTATCGTCGGATCTATAACCTGCGGGGACACACTTCTGATCCGTATCAACATGCTGACCTTGCTTCAAAAAATATCAGATCAGTTCCCCGATCGACCTTGAAAGGTAAATTACTTTCTGCTGCCATTCCTGTGATGAAAGTGAATGCTGAACATCTCACCATGCCCAAACTGTTGGGCATGAGCATGAAAATGAGTCTCTCGGGACTCTACGCATTAGGGCTTAATCCAATCTCTCATGGCAGTGGTCGAGTCATTCGGCAGGTTCCAAGCGCAGGTAAGCAACTGAGAACCGGTCAAACTGTAGAGATCTATCTAGGTGATCAATGAATCTGAATAAGCTTATTACCAGGCTGTCAAACATTCTCGAGATCAGGGGCGATTTGGACCGCAGTATTTCCGGGATCAGCTATGATTCGCGCCAGATTCAGACGGGACATTTATTTATCGCTGTTCGCGGTCTGGTATCAGATGGCCACAGCTATATCGAGGCTGCTATTCAGGCAGGTGCCGTCGCTATCGTTTATGACAGACCGGATTGTCATATCCCACCTGATATTGTCGCTATTCAAGTAGAGAATTCACGTCTGATCTTACCCAGGATCGCCTCCAGTTACTACGGCCATCCCGAAAGCAAACTCAAGCTTGTGGGCATAACCGGGACAAACGGCAAAACAACAACCAATTATTTTGTACAACACCTGCTCACTGATTCCATGCTCAAGACAGGTCGTGTTGGGACCACTGGAGCAACCCTGGGTAAGGTGAATACTGATCTTATGCATACGACACCTGAATCAGCCGATCTTTACGAGATCCTCGCTGAATTTGTGGCGCATGGGGCAAAGGCCATCACCCTGGAAGTGTCCTCCCACGCTCTGGATCAAAATCGGGTGGATGGGCTCAGCTTTGATGTAGCCGTCTACACCAACCTCTCCCAGGATCATTTGGATTACCATGGTTCCTTTGAAGAATACCTGGCAGCAAAGCAACTCCTGTTTAAAGGCCTTTCAGAAGCTTCGGT
>JAYEKW010000023.1 GCA_034716895.1 Candidatus Neomarinimicrobiota bacterium | reverse complement strand
CCCCTGCAAATCCGTTGGGATCGTCGAGTATACCGAATTTGCCAGAACCATTGATCCAAGGATCTCAACTTTGTGCATTGCCTGTCCACCGGATGCACATCCAGAGGAGTATTACTGCGCCTGGAAATTTTCAATTTAACAGTCCTTGTGGTTAAATCGTTAGAACGGTTGTTTAAATTGTAGATGGTCAGGAGTCCACGACTTAAGAGGCCGTGTGAAAACTTCATTGCGCCGGAATAATTGCTTGCTAATATTATCTTTAGTTATCTACGTATAGTACTGTTACTATTAATACTTACCCCAGGCTTCAGCCTGGGGGTTATAAAAATATTAAAAAGGAGGGCTTTAGCCCAACAATACTGGGCTAAAGCCCCAAGAAATTGTAGGTTATCATACCCCCAAGCTAAAGCATGGGGTAAGAGTTGCCCCTATTCTCACACAGCTTCTTAAGTCATGGGCTTCTTAAAATATTGGCGGCCTATAACCGCTTCAACCGTTTATCAAATTTCGCAGGAATGAGGAGAAAGCCTTACGCTTAAGCGCACCAATTAGTGCCTCAGCTATCTAAAAATCACGTTTTACTCGATAATAACTTTGATTAGCTCGCACTGTAACCTTGTAAGCGAGGGTTTTGGTGCTAATTTGTGGTGATGGAGAATCAAATCAAAACACCTGAAGACCTGCCCTGGTTGGCATCCTTAAAGAAAGATCCCATACCGGTTCTTCTACAAGCTGCACCGCTACCGATCAGGTATCAGGTTTTGCGTGATCTCCTGGGCGACCAGGACTCCGATGACTTTGAAGCACTGCAAAAAAATCTCAGAAAACACAAGCCGCGTCGCAAAAAACTCGCTGAACAGCAAGCCGATGGTCTTTGGCCGATGGGTAATCCCATAAAAGGGCTGGATCCTAAGCAGATCCAGACATTACAATTTATTACCCAGCTGGAATCCCTGCATGAGCTATTGGAACTGATAGTGACCAATAAGACTGAAAAGGTGGTTCTGGGAATGCGCGAAGTGATTCGATTTCTGGCTGAAAAAGAACTGCCTCTAAGATTTCATCATGTGACCCAGGCAATTTATCTGGCAATTGAATTCAAGTTAGAGAGTAATCCTGTTATCAAGCAATTGGTAAGAGGTGTTTTCAACGATCAAAATAGTGACGGCGGTTGGTCAAGTTTGGTAGATGAGCAGGAGTCATGTATATGGAGTTCATTGTTCTTCCTCTGGACCATGGGTCACTCACAAATATTCCGGAAGAATAGATCCCTTCAAAAAGGATTAAGATATGTTAGCTCCAATTTATTGCTTCAAGACCAAAGTCAATTGCTGCCAGGTATGCAGGTTTGGGATACGCTTATAACTGGAACCAGCGGTTTGAGTCTGCTCACAGGTGGATCCTTACGCTATTTGGAGACAGTGCAATTACTGGATGGTGATAAACGGGATCGTAAAGCTGAAAAACTAGTGGACTGGCTTGTAGGGATTCAGCTTAGAGATGGTTTGTGGCCAAGTATTGTTGGCCGTGACAAACATGGTGACTTTGGTGTTACCCTGCGAGTTTTAAAGGTTTTGAAACATTTTCAGTCTCTGCGCATCAATGAAACCCGGGACTATGAGGAGTTTTAGCCATACACCCCAAAGCCGCATCTCTGCACTCTTCAAGTTTCATCCTACAGACAAAGATCATAGATGAAACAAAAAATTACTACGAAATGAAAAGAGCGATCTTAAAAGCTCATTGCGAATAATACTTCAATTCTAACTATCATATTCCATAACGGAGATTCAATATGTCAGAAATAATTCCTTCAAACTCATTCCCGGTTATGCCGCTGCGCAATACGGTTCTCTTTCCACAACAGGTGATTCCCCTGTATATCGGTCGCGAAAGATCATTAAAACTCTTAAGAGAACTGCCAGCCGGCAAAAAAACCATTGTCGTAGTAGCTCAACGGGAAGGCTCAGTTGAGAACCCGGAAGTTGCTGATCTCTTCACCGTTGGTACCACCGCTTCTGTAATGAAGATTCTGGATATGCCAGATGGCAGCCAGAGTGCCATTGTACAAGGCGGGGATCGAGTCCTGATCAAAGGCTATTCCCAAACTGATCCATATTATAAGGCCACTATCGAGGGAATTGAGGAGATCTATGAAGCAGACCTGGAAACCGATGCCATGTCGGCCAATATCCGGTCTCTGTTTCGGGAGCTTTCCAAAGTTGCTGATTACATTACCCAGGAACACATCTCGCTGCTTTCAAACATTCAGCATCCAGCCCGTTTAGTAGATCGAGCAGTCTCAATGATGCAGCTTTCCAATACCGAAAAACAGGATATTCTGGAAGAAAAGGATGTGAACGAACGCCTCAAGAAGGCAACTGTTTTGATCAATCGTGAGATCCAACGTCAGGAGATTGGTGAAAAGATTCAGACCGAAGTTCAGGAGGAGATTTCAAAAAGTCAACGCGAGTACTTCCTGCGTGAGCAGATGAAGGCAATCAAAAAAGAATTGGGTGAAGATGACCAGACCCTTGAGATCAAGGAACTGGAAGAAAAAATCGACCAAGCCGGGATGCCTGAAGAGGCTCTGAAAGTTGCGAAGAAAGAAATTGATCGTTTACAACGAATCCCACCATCATCACCTGAGTATACGGTCTCTCGAACATACCTGGATTGGCTGGTTGAACTGCCCTGGGATAAGGAAACTGACGACCGGGTGGATGTTCAGGAAGCCTTGAATATTCTGGACCGGGATCATTATGGGTTAAAAAGGGTCAAAAATCGGGTTCTGGAATTTTTAGCGGTAAGAAAGCTGAAAATGGAGCAAAATCCAGAAGCACCGATTAAGGGTCCCATCCTGTGCTTTCAGGGGCCCCCTGGAACGGGTAAAACTTCAATTGGTAAATCAATTGCTGATTCACTGGGCCGTGAATTTATTCGAATCTCACTTGGAGGAGTGCGTGATGAGGCGGAAATCCGTGGTCATCGCCGAACCTATATTGGAGCGCTTCCTGGTCGTATCATTCAAGGCTTGAAGAAAGCTAAAACCCGTAATCCAGTCTTTATGCTGGATGAAGTAGACAAGCTGGGGACTGATTTCCGGGGTGACCCAAGTTCAGCGCTTTTAGAAGTGTTGGACCCGGAACAAAACCATTCTTTCAGTGACCACTATTTAGAAGTCACTTTTGATCTTTCAAAGGTCATGTTTATTGCTACTGCGAACTGGCTGGATCCCATTCCTGGTCCCCTGCGCGACCGAATGGAGATGATCGACTTTCCCGGCTATATTGAAGAAGAGAAAATCCACATTGCCAAATCATACCTTATCCCGAAACAGGTCACTGAACATGCCCTGGATGAGGATCAGATTACTTTTATGGATACAGCGATCGGAGAGATAATTAGTCGCTATACCTATGAGGCAGGTGTTCGAAATCTGGAGCGTCAGATTGCCAATGTCTGTCGTAAAGTTGCCAGGGAACGAGCAGAAGGAAATGAAAAGCCGCGTAGGATTACCAGGGGTAGCATAACCAAGCTATTGGGACCACCAAAACGACACAGTGAGATCGCTGAACGCATGTCCAATTATGGGATTGTCATCGGTTTGGCATATACTGCAGTGGGTGGTGATATCCTGTTTATTGAAGCCATGAAAATGGAAGGTAAAGGCGGTCTGAAACTTACCGGTAAGCTTGGTGATGTCATGAAGGAGTCTGCTCAGGCAGTGTATTCCTACATCCGATCAAATGCAGTCCGGTTTGGTATTGATCCAGATTTTTATAAAAAATTCGACATCCATGTTCATATTCCCGCTGGTGCTGTTCCCAAGGACGGTCCTTCGGCTGGTATCACACTATTTACTGCTATGATCTCCCTGCTTACAGAGCGTCTGGTTAAGAGCAACCTGGGTATGACAGGAGAGATCACTTTACGCGGTGCAGTACTACCAATTGGAGGCATTCGCGAGAAGGTAATGGCTGCCAACCGAGCGGGCTTAACAACCATTATTATGCCCAAAAAGAATGAAGCAGATCTGGTTGAACTACCGGAAAAGGTCAAAAAGGAGATGGAGTTTCTATTTGTTGAAGAAATTTGTGATGTTATCGAACTTGCCCTGGAACCAGCTAATGGCACCCCAAAGAAGAAAAAATAAGGGTAACGATCTATCAGCAACCCAAGACTTCAGTCGTGGGCTGCTAAACACTCAGAAAACCTGAAACCGTTTTAACGGTTTATTACAAGGATGTAGGGAATTAAATGCTTTGCCCCAAATGTAAACGTTATATGAAAAACATTGAGTTCAAAGGGGTTGAAGTAGATCGCTGTACAAACTGTTATGGCATCTGGTTTGATAAATTTGAACTTGAGGATCTAAAGAAACTCTCTGGTTCCGAGGTCATCGATATTGGTGATACAGATATTGGTCAGGAACAGAATGAGATCAAAAGTGCATTTTGTCCCAAATGCCGAACATTGATGATGCCGGAAACTGATGAACAACAGTCCCATATTCACTATGAACGCTGCCCAGAATGCAGAGGGGTTTATTTTGATGCCGGGGAGTTTCGCGATTATAAGAAATTGACCATTGGTGAATTTTTTAAATCGATTTTCAAACGGGATGATTAATATTTTTATATTTTGGTATTGTAGAGACGCAATGCATGGAAGGCCATCGTGGATCAAATAATCATATTCATTAAAACCCAGTTAAAACGTGATCGAACAATTCCCTTAATTGGTGCTGGAATTATTTTAATGGTAATCGCCTTTTTCATGGGAATTTCTGACAACATCCCAGGAATTGTAGTTGCCTTTGCTGGCATGACGCTCATTGTTTTTGCTTTTCTGCACCACTGGCGGGAAGCACGGCTTTTTGGGACCCTCTTTGCTGTATCCGTAATCAGTTTCCCCGTACTGGTTCTACTCCACAATATTTTTGATGGAATCAATCAGAATATAGGCACAATTCCTATCCTGAACCAGTTGCTATCAGGACTTGCTGTGATGAGTTTTCTGGGGGCAATATTTTTGGCACCCGCTGGTATCTTGATTGGTCTGATTGCAGGTTTGTTTTATCTGGTAAAATCAAAAAGTTAATCGTCATAATGCGTACCTCAGAGTTAGTTGGATTGTCAGGAAGCTTCCATCTTTTACTCAGATCCAGATTCCCTGAAGGGGAATAATCCGAATAGCCACGGGTGAAACCCGTGGTATATGAACCACAATAATTGCAACCCCGGAGGGGTTGAACAATACTAAAGCAAATATTTTTCATCAAACTCTATCCAGCATATTTCATAAAGAAATGCAACTTTTGTATGCCCTCATGAAATATGCGTGCTTTTTCATGTTTCATCAGAAGTTCTTTAAGTTCATTAATAAATGATTGTTTCTGATGGTGCTTCTCCTGATTTTTAGCGTATTCAATTAAATCATCCTTTGAATCTATGGAGTAGGTGAAAGCAGCATATCCTATTTGCCAGGATTCAAATGCCGGGAATATCTCTTCCTGCTTAATCCACACAGAAGAAGCTGTTTTTATATCCTTTTCAAAACTGGATAAGGCAACGGTTGAATGGATATGTGTAATAATATGTATATGGTCTTCAACACCATTAATTCTATATAAATGGCAATTATTATTCTTAAATATCCCCCACATATATTTGAATAATTGTTCCCGCTTATCCTTTTTCAGACAT
>JAYEKW010000022.1 GCA_034716895.1 Candidatus Neomarinimicrobiota bacterium | reverse complement strand
CCACCGGGATTGAGCGTGGCATCCGAACGACCAAAAATACGAATACCACCATGTTCATTTATCTCGATATAATCACCATGTCGCCAGATGTTGGGATAATCAGCAAAATAGGCATCGTGGTATTTCTGTCCACCCGGATCATTCCAGAAGTAAATAGGCATGGAGGGAAAAGCCTGACAGCAAACCAATTCACCACTTTCATCCAACACGGAAGTGCCGGAATCATCAAAGGCCTCGACCTGCATTCCCAATCCCCGGCATTGCAATTCTCCCCGATAGACCGGTAGCACAGGATTCCCTAAAACAAAACAGGAAACGATATCCGTTCCACCAGAAATAGAAGCAAGCAGCAGATCGGTTTTGATCTCACGGTAAACAAAATCAAAACTTTCCTCTGAAAGAGGCGAACCCGTGGAAAGAACGGCTCTGAGTTCAGTTAATTCAAATTGCTTCCCTGGCTTGCTTCCGGCGGCTTCCAGGGCATCCAGGTATTTAGCGCTGGTCCCAAATACGGATACATCCAGATCATCTGCCATTTTCCATAAAGCGTCTGGGTTGGGATAGAAAGGATTACCGTCATAGAGTACCAGGGTGGCACCTACGGCCAGGCTGCTTACCAACCAGTTCCACATCATCCAGCCGCATGTCGTGAAGTAAAAGATAGTGTCTTCCCGTTTCAGGTCGCAATGGAGCTGTAATTCCTTTAAATGCTGGATCAGCGTGCCACCGGCAGAGTGAACAATGGATTTCGGCAGACCGGTAGTTCCCGAGGAATACATAATATACAGGGGGTGATCAAAAGGCAGAGGGGTAAAGCTCAATTCAATAGCATTATTATCAATAAAATCATCCCAAAGCACACCATTACTGATCCCGGACAAATCTGCTGTGGATGTATAGGGGATAATGACAACCTTTTCAACAGAAGGCAGCTTGGCCAGGATACCGCTAAGCTTTTCCAGAGAATCAAAGCACTTACCGCCGTAAAAATAGCCGTCAGCCGCAAAAATGATTTTTGGTTCGATTTGAGAAAATCGATCCAGAACCCCTTTGATCCCGAAATCCGGCGAAGAAGAGGACCAGATAGCGCCAATACTGGAAGCTGCCAGCATGGCAATGATCGCTTCAGGCAGGTTGGGAATGAAACCAGCGACCCGATCACCACGTTTCAGGCCGATCTGTTTCAGCGCTTCTGCTGTTCTGGCCACCTGAAGATAAAGTTCAGCGTAGGTCAACGTGCGTTGTACTTGATCTTCCCCGCGAAACTGGAGCGCAATTCGATCATCTCTGAAGCGCAACAGGTTCTCAGCGTAATTCAGGTTCGCCCCCTGAAACCATTTAGCCCCCGGCATCAGGGTCAGGTCATCAACAACACTGGTAAAATCAGTATGCGAAACGATCTCACCAAATTTCCACATCTCCGACCAGAAATCAGCTGCATGGGAAATGGACCATTGATACAAGGCATCATAATTTTGCAGATCCAGTGC
The DNA here is from genome assembly GCA_034716895.1 of Candidatus Neomarinimicrobiota bacterium. NCBI lineage: Bacteria > Pseudomonadati > Fidelibacterota > Fidelibacterota bacterium. The sequence continues at coordinate 4,255 of JAYEKW010000022.1, read as the reverse complement.
GTATTTGTTGTTGATCTGTTTCCGAAAATGCGTCATTTGTGCTTCGGTCACTTGTTGCTTGTTTGGTTTCCACATTACTTTACTGGCCATACTAATTTCCCTCTTACGAATAAAATTGTTTTCCCCAGGAATAGTCCTCCCCCCGGGGAGGTGCCTGAAGGGCGGAGGGGGTAAACGCTTCTCACACCATCCTGATTATTCCTCCGATGGCTTAACTTTCCCCCGCAATTGTTTCTGACGACTGCGCTTGGTTTTCTGATCCAGCCGCCTGACTACCGAAGCTCTGGTTGGCCGGGTGATCTTGCGCTTTTTGGGCTTATCCTGTGCTTTCTGGATGATTTTATCAAGACGTTCCAATGCTGCCAGCCGATTCGCCTCCTGATTTCGATATTGACGGGCGGTAATGGTGATCACGCCGTCACTGGAAATGCGTTGATCATGTAACTTGAGAATTTCTGCCTTGATCTCATCGGACAGACTGGATCGTTGACTATCAAAGCGCAACTGGATAGCCGAAGCCACTTTGTTTACATTCTGACCACCGGGACCACCTGCCCGAATGGCTTTTAGCTCAATTTCGTTTTCTGGTATCAGCATGGAAATAAACGTGATTTATGATGCAATTTTGAAGTTCGATTGGTATTAGATCTTTCACAGAGTCCTAAAAGACTGCGGAGAATCTATGTTTGTTGAACCCCGTAAATAACGATTGTTGTTTCATAGAGTGATCACATTTACCGGAAGGTATCATCGTCTTTTTCTTTAATGTGCGTAGTAAGCGTTCCCAAGACCTGTATCTCAACCTCAACCCGATCCCCCGGTTTCGTTGGACGGTTACTTTTTAAATTGGAAGGGCTTCCGGAACAAAAAACATCTCCTGCTTGTGCCCGTGTTTTCAAAGCGCTCTTGATCATCTCAGAAAAACTGACAGTCATGTTTTTAAGGCGGTATTCGGTAGTCAGGAGCCCATTTATTCGCATTTGCAGATCCAGACTGAAGCCCTGTCCAAGTTTATGTGGTCCCAATTCATCAGCGGTCACAAGATAAGGTCCCAGACTGGTGGCTAGCCCCTGTGTCAGACCATTATTGGGATCGAGCTGTGTGTCAAACCAATTATTGACAATACAGTAACCAGCTATTTGCAAGGCGGTTTCTTTACCAGCGATAACACAGGCTATTTCTCCTTTTGCAGTCAATCCTGCATGGCTCAAGGGTTGATTATTCCCGAGAAGTGTTTGGGTGTTGCCAAAACTGAATCCAGCATCCGGTTCAAAAGCTGCAAAATAGCGCAGAGCGGGTGGATCTGGAACCGGGGCGAAGAAAACAACATCAGTTTCAAGCAAGGCAACCGGCCGACCATAGATATTCAATTCTGCAAGGGCAATACCTTGAAGCGCCCGCTCAAGATTCTGAAGTAGTGGTAAAGAATGACCCCAGTCCAGCAGGGCCAATTTCATAGAGGAGGGTAGCGAGAGATAATCCTGAGCCTTGTGGTTTTCTTTCATCCACAGTGAGGCGCGCATCACATCCACAGCATAACCATTTAGCAAGAAAGCCAGGCGGGGCTCCATGCGCTGATCCAGTCCGTATGAGAGTAATTTCATGTTATGATCCTATCCAAATAAGTCGAATAAGATACCATTGATAGTTACAAATAAAATGTATCTCGTAGCAAGAGACACAAGATTTTGCGTCTTTACGCTAGTTGTGTTTTTTGGTGCTTATGGGAAAGGCATCAACTGATATTAATTCAAGATCACTTGCACCAGCAAGATGATATCCTGGACACTGAGGTCGCCATTTTCATTCAGATCGCCTGCACAAACCAGCTCTGGGGTTTGCACCATCTGACCCAGGATCAGATTCACCAGGATCACCAGATCTTGAATGTTAGTCTGTGTATCCAGATTCAGGTCACCGGGTATGCAATCCACCGGCTGATTGCTCATGGCCAGTTTGGTGATACAGTGGATGGCTCCATTGGCTGGGATAATGGCATTACAATCAAAACCCAGAACATCATAATCGGGCATGATCGCTTGGTATTGAGCCAGGGCGGCGGCATCGGTAGCAAAACCATAGATCGGTACCAACACCAAATTGTTAATAATTAATGAATTGGTGTAGGTGTAGGAAATACCACTGTTGTAGGGCGGCATAAGCATGCGCTCAACCAGGAATGGCCGTCCCGTAACGCTGGTCAGGTTTGCCAGTAAGGTGGCATTTTGATTCAGGATGTTATAGTTATCGCCGGCACCGTCCCCTGGTGTAGCATATTCACCCACGATAAAAGTACTATCATTCAAAAGTTTGCAGAACATGTCGATATGACCGGTACCATCGTACTGCATGGGGGTCAGGAGGATCAAGGTATCAATGCCGCCATAGTCAGCAAAAATATCTGAGATCTCGGTATAAGAATAACTGCTGTTCTCTGCCTGGATCAGCGTGGTGGCAAAAGCGCGTCCATGACCATCGACGATGAAGTTTCCTCCAGGATGGATCAAGTCGGGTCCATAATAGGGCAGTTCCCATATTTCAGCCAGAGCTTGAGGAAAGACATCATCCAAAGGCCGGGGGCGATTGTAGATAAAATCAACAATTCCACGTTGACCATATTCATCCAGACCCCACCAGGGACCATAATCACGCATCCAGACCGAATTGAGGCTTTCAATTATGAACTGTACCCGGCTCATATCTGCGCCACTACTGCTAAGCAGGCTGTTAACATTGGCCTGGGTTGAACTATTGGCAACGACAACATAAGCTGTATCAGATAAGGAAACGGCCGTAATGAGTTGGCGGATCAGAATGGAATAGCTATTGCTCCAGGCAAAGATAACACCATCCGCGTCATTATATTCAGCGAGCAGGTTGAATTCACCTACGGGGGGCGGAGTTACATCCCGTAGACCTCCGATTTCATCCAGACGCAACTGTTCCTCTTCTGTGAGCGAGGCTGGCAGGTTCAAGTCCTGGGCATGCAAGCCGACAATAAGAACAAAAGTTAGAAATAGGATTTGCAGCATGGGGAGCAATCTAAAGCCGGGAGCGCCAAAAAAACATTCACAAAAAGATTTTCATGAATTGTATAAAACACAGGGACGAAACAGATGGAAAGCTTTGTTTGGAGTCGTCTTCACTAGTACTACTGCTGGTGTCATGGGGTGTATAATATCATGAAACAAGAGGTGCTTCAACTGGCTTCGCTTCCCTTTGTTATGTTAATTGCAGGATGTGGGGTGTTGGGAAGTGACAATATGGTGGAGTTGCGCCCCAATCAAGGCTGTTACCATTTGGAATCAGATCCGGTTGTTTCTCTGGAAGTATCCAACGCCACAGATTCACCCATCTACTATATTTGTACGGGCCAGATCTATTTAGAGGAATTTCAACTGAACGGTCATCGGGGGTGTTGGCTGGTACATGGATTCGAAGAGTGCTACAGTGCAATCCAGGTTGATCAAGGCGGTACAGAGAACTTTAAGATAGATCTAAAAAACTTGTTCGGATCTGGTCTCCTGGCCGGCGCGACATTTGATGAAACGGTGACCTATCGGTTGAAAATGGCACTGTTTGAGGATGAACTTTTTAAAGACGTTCTGGATGACGATCAACAACTCACCGTTGAATTCCAGGTTATACAGGGGTAACCTAAAAACCTGCTCTGTTTCAGTAGAGTGTGATTCAACACTTTCTAAAATTAATATTAAACCGGCCCATGTTATCCGTAAGTATATTTTACATATATAGCCACAAAGTCACTAAGGCACTATGTTCTATAAAATCCCTGAATGGCTCTTTGAACCTTTGCTTGTCCGGCGTAGCTCTTCGAGCGAAGATGGATGTCTTCGTGGCAAAAGAACTTACACTGCTGCGAGGTGATGACTCCTGATGCATACGGCTATCTCAGGCCAGCTTAATAAAACTAATTTACTGCCACCTGGAACCGTCAGGTTGGCTATTCACATTGAATATACCTGAACGGGTATAATACCAAATTCAGCTCCAAATGGCCTGTAATTTCTTCATCTTTTACCGTTTTACTTCACTTAATATTTTATCCATAGCTATACTTCGATGAACTCAGCACAAGTGGCTATGCAGAAAACATGAAGATCGTAAAACACTAAAATATTTTGAAATTAATAGACCCTTTAGAACTGAAATTGGTGTGCGCCAAGCAAAGCTGGTGCTTTCAAGCTGGACAATCCAGCCCAGACAAAGGCTAGCCCCCAGTCTGGAACAGAGC
>JAYEKW010000021.1 GCA_034716895.1 Candidatus Neomarinimicrobiota bacterium | reverse complement strand
GTCAGAGCAGACGTTTCAGCAAGTGGATACCATATACCGTATAACCCTTATACCTTTATACCCCAGAATATTTTATTGACCCCCAATCTCAATGATTGTATCCAGGTACGCATTATGACGATGAGCCTATTTTCTAAACCCTCAAACCCCCAAACTTACAAACTATCTTGGTCTAATACCAATTTGTACTTCTAAACGGCACTATAAGTTCAAAATATTTTTTCGTTTATCAATCTTCAAGTTTTTTGCATAGCCGTAGCTATGGTGGAAACTTTAAGTGCAGAGAAACGGAAAAAGATGCAGAAATTAAGTGCCAGTTGGAAGTACAATTGGTATAACTTGCTTTGCAGGTTATTATGTCCAAGGTGTAAATACCTGAAAAATATTAAGCCGTAAGTCGTAAGGAACACGCATGAGTTGGTTCAAGCGAAAAGAAAAAAATATCCAGACTGTAAGCTCTGAGAAAAAGGACATCAAAGAAGGACTCTGGGTTAAGTGTCCCAATTGCCGTCAGATCTTATATAAAGCCGAATTGCTGCAGAGTAACAATGTATGCTATAAGTGTGGCTACCATTTTCGTATTCCAGCCTCCAGTTATATTGAAATTCTGCTGGATGCTAAAGATCGCCACATTCATTTTCAAAATATCAAGCCCAAAGATCCCCTGAAATTCAAAGCCCAGAAGAAGTATAGTGATCAACTTGCAGCCGCTCAACAAAAAACAGGCAAACATGATGCTGTTCAGGTTATCCAGGGCTACATGAATAAAAAACCAGTGGTTTTGGCTGTGATGGACTTTTCATTTATCGGGGGCAGTATGGGTTCCGCTGTAGGGGAACTATTGGCTCGGGCTGCTGATCTTGCCCGCGAAAAAAAATATCCGCTGATCATTATTTCAGCCTCTGGTGGCGCCCGTATGATGGAAGGTGCCTATTCCCTCATGCAAATGGCCAAGACATCTGCCAAATTAAGCCAGTTGGCCGAAGCTAAAGTTCCTTACATTTCTTTAATGACCGATCCAACCACTGGCGGTGTGACAGCCAGCTTTGCCATGCTCGGCGATGTCAATATGGCTGAACCAGGTGCCTTGATCGGTTTTGCCGGTCCTCGGGTGATTAAGCAGACCATCGGCGCTGATTTGCCAGAAGGTTTTCAACGAGCTGAATTTCTGCTGGAAAAGGGCTTCCTGGATATGATCGTTGCTCGGGATGACCTGAAAAATAAGATGACTGAAATTCTCGAGATCCTACATGTCTAAACCTAAGATCCTGCTAACCAATGATGACGGAATAAATGCTCCCGGTATCCTTGCTTTAGCCGAAATACTTGCTGATCAGGCTGAGATCTATATCGTAGCTCCCATCTCTGAAATGAGTGCCATGGGACATGCCATTACCATCTCGGATCCCCTGAAAGTAACAGAGATATTTAGAAACGATACTCACTATGGTTGGGGAATAGGGGGCACTCCGGCTGATTGTGTCAAGTTGGCTATCAATGGTCACTTGATACCCCGACCTGACCTGGTAATATCCGGAATCAATCAGGGAGCCAACGTTGGTGTGGATATCATCTATTCGGGTACCGTGTCGGCCGCATACGAAGGTACCATCCTGGGCATTCCTGCAATGGCCATATCTTTGAATTCTTTTTCGCAAAAAGATTTTTCGGCGGCTGCGGAGATCGCCCAGATCATGGTGAATAGAATTCTTAATGAAGGTTTACCCCAAGGTACCCTGCTGAACGTTAACGTGCCGAAAGGAGCTCTCAGTGCTTTTCAGGGCATGTGTATCACCCGACAGGGAAGTGGTACCTATGAAGAGAAATTGGAACGTCGAGAGGATCCACGGAAGCGGGTTTATTACTGGCTTTCAGGCACTCGAATCTATCAGGATTCTGATCCGGATCTGGATGAGAATGCCATTAGATCAGGCTGGGTTTCCATTACTCCTCTCTATTATGAACTTACCAACCACAGCTTTCTGGAATCCCTGCGATCCTGGAAACTGGAACTTGGGTAACCCCACTCCATTGAACAGGCAATTAAGAAATACTGCAATGAGACCGATCTATTCGTCCATGCATAAAAACACTTTGCGTACTCTGCGCGAGGATATTTTCAGGAGGTCCTCATGCATGAGTTAGTGCTGATTCTGGATTTTGGATCACAGTATACCCAGCTGATCGCTCGGCGTATTCGCGAAGAACAGGTTTACTGTCGAATCGTTCATTCTGATATTACAGCTGAGGCGATCCAGGAAATAGGAGCCAAAGCGCTTGTCCTGTCCGGTGGCCCGAATAGCAGCTTTGAAGAGGGCGCCCCCCAGATTGATCCCGGTGTGTTTGACCTGGGACTTCCTATCCTGGGTGTTTGCTATGGATTACAGCTCATTGCACGGCATTATAAAGGTAATGTTGAACCGGGGATCACGCGTGAATACGGTCCCATGGGAATTCACTTTCCTGTTGAGACACCCCTGTTTGAAGGCGTCTCTGCAGGATCCCAGGTCTGGATGAGTCATGGCGATCATGTCGAATCAATTCCTCATGAATTCCAGGTCATCGCCCGTTCTTCCGGTGAACTGATCGCCGGGATCGCCCACCGAACCCAACCTCATTACGGTGTCCAATTCCATCCCGAGGTAAACCATACAGTTCAGGGTCAGACCATTATCAGCAACTTTTTGTTTAGAATCGCTGGATTCAATCGAGATTGGACCTCCTCCAGTTTTGTGAAGGATACAGTCCAACAAATTCGTGAAACAGTGGGGGATCGTAGAGTTTTACTGGGTTTGAGTGGTGGTGTGGATTCATCTGTTTTAGCCTTTCTAATGCATGAGGCAATTGGCGATAATTGTCTTCCGGTCTTTATCGACAACGGTTTGCTGAGAGCAAATGAACCTGCTGAGGTTAAAGCGCTCTTTGAAGCCTCTCACATCAAGATATTTCAACATGATTATTCCCGGGAATTTCTTGCAGAATTGGCCGGAGTAAAAGAACCTGAACAGAAACGTAAGATCATTGGTCGGGTTTTTATCGAATCTTTTGAAGAAGTGGCCAGATCCTTTGAAAATATTGAATACTTAGCCCAGGGCACTCTGTATCCGGATGTTATTGAAAGTGGCGCGGTTTCAGGGCATGCAGTAATGATAAAAAGTCATCATAATGTGGGCGGTTTACCTGAAGAAATGACTCTCAAGATCATAGAGCCCTTCAAAGAGCTATTTAAAGATGAAGTGCGGGCCGTTGGCAGAGTCCTGAATGTGCCGGCCAAGATCATTGGACGTCACCCCTTTCCCGGTCCGGGACTGGCAGTAAGATGTTTGGGAGGTGTCAGCAAAGATCGTCTGGAAGTTTTGAAAGCAGCAGATAAAATCTTCATTGAAACGCTGTACGAAACCGATTGGTATGACAAGATCTGGCAGGCTTTCACTGTACTTCTTCCCTTACAGACCGTTGGCGTTATGGGAGATAAACGAACCTATGAGAATGTGTTGGCGATCCGGGCTGTCCATAGTATGGATGGCATGACTGCAGACTGGGTTAGAATTCCCTACGAAATCCTCGCTGAGGTTTCCAGCAAGATCGTAAATTCCGTAAGTGGCGTTAATCGGGTTGTTTATGATATAACCTCCAAACCCCCAGGAACTATTGAGTGGGAGTAGCATTGAACTTCTTGTTTAGTTTTATGCATAAGTCCACGCTAATTATTTTGTCGTTTGAGACAATTAATTCTAGTCTTTGCGAGGAGAGAAACGACAAAGCTATCTCGGATCCCGGATTGCTACATCCCGACCTTAATTCTTAGATCGAAGACGGGAACAATGGATTGCAAAAGAGACTGGAGCCAGATTTAAGCAGTGTTGATGTATGGTTAATGTAAACTTGATGAATGAGGATAAATAGTAGAGTGAAACCATGTGTGGTATAGTAGGATACATCGGTCATAATAATGCTGTTCCAGTAGTCATTGAAGGCCTGCAGCGCCTGGAATACCGGGGTTATGATTCATGCGGAATTGCCCTCTTGCAGAGGAGTGGTATTGGTCTTGAAAAGGTCACTGGGAAAGTAAGCGAACTCCAGGGAGCTCTTGCTCAAAAGCAGATCAGTAGTCAAGTGGGTATTGGCCATACCCGGTGGGCAACTCATGGTCCACCTACTATGCACAACGCCCATCCCCATGTTAGCCAGGATGGCAAGGTGGCCATTGTTCATAATGGTATCATTGAGAATTATCAGATCCTTAAAAGTGAACTTGTCAGCAATGGTTATGAATTCAGCAGTGATACTGATACAGAAGTAGTCGTAGCTTTAATCAGCCAAGCTTATCATGGTAATCTTGAATCCGCAGTTCGAGAAGCCCTCTCACATGTTGTGGGTGCTTATGGGGTGGCAATTATCCATGCAGATGAGCCAGAAAAAATTGTTTGTACCCGTAAAGGGGCTCCTCTGATCATGGCTGTTGGAGAGGATGAATATTTTGTCGCTTCTGATGTGGCGGCAATTTTAAAATATTCCAAAGATGTGATCTATCTGGACAATGAGGAGATCGGTGTTTTGACCCCGGACGGTATTAAAACCTATTCCAGTGATCAGCATCAGATAGCAAAAAAGATTCACAAAATCACCTTCGATCTGGAGGAGATCGAAAAAAGTGGTTATGAGCATTTCATGCTCAAGGAAATCTTCAGTCAACCCGATACTATTCACGATGCCATGCGTGGTCGTTTGTTGCCTGAGGAGGGTAATGCCCACCTGGGAGGCATCAATCACATGATTGGATCCATTCTCCATGCCGATCAACGCTATTTTACAGCTTGTGGAACCTCCTGGCATGCCGGCCTCATTGGTGAAATGATGTTCGAGCAGTTTGCCCGCCTGCCTGCTGAAGTGGAATATGCCAGTGAATTTCGCTATCGTGAACCTCTGGTTGATGCTAAATCCATAGTTTTCGCTATCAGTCAATCCGGCGAAACGGCAGACACCCTGGCAGCTATTCAGGAAGCCAAAAATCGTAATGCTACGGTTCTGGGTATCTGTAATGTTGTGGGTAGCTCCATTGCTCGGGAAACCGAAGCAGGAGTCTATATCCATGCCGGCCCTGAGATCGGTGTCGCCTCTACCAAAGCATTTACTTCGCAGGTAACTGTCCTTTCTTTGTTAACGCTGAAACTGGCTCGACTGATGGGCATGAGTGATGCTGATGGGCATGAGATTGCCCAGGCTATGCAGCGTCTACCTGAAGATGTGGGGTGGATCTTGAAACAGGCTGATCAGATCGCTGAAATTGCCAAATTGTATGCTGATGCCTCTAATTTTCTATATCTGGGCAGGGGTGTGAATTTTCCGGTTGCACTGGAAGGTGCCTTGAAACTCAAGGAGATCTCTTACATCCATGCTGAAGGGTATCCTGCAGCTGAAATGAAGCATGGTCCCATTGCCTTGATCGATAAGTCCATGCCCATTGTAGCCATTGCCCCTCAGGATAAGACCTATGATAAGATCCTCAGCAATATTGAAGAGGTCAAAGCCCGGCACGGACGGGTGATCGCCTTGGCTACCCAGGGAGATACACGGATTAAAGATGTGGTTGACCATGTTCTGTATGTGCCACCAGCTCTTTCCTTTACCGCTCCTATCCTGAATGTGATCCCGCTTCAACTATTGTCATATTATATAGCAGTTGAACGCGGTTGTAATGTGGATCAGCCCAGAAACCTGGCTAAAAGCGTGACAGTGGAGTAAACAATGTTCAATCGTCTATTATTTCTACTCATCCCTTTGCTTCTATTCGGCGCACGACCTGAATTTAAGGAAGGTGTAAATCTTTATGAGCAAGGCTCTTATTGGGAAGCCCTCCGGATATTTGCAGAACTGTCAGATGAAGATGCATCTTTGAATAAACAACGATCTGCTTCATCATATATGCGTATTCGTTGCTATAATAAACTGGGTTTTAACCAGCGGGCCCTCATGTTGGCGCGTGAATTTCCAGGAACTTTTCCAGCTAGTGATTACCTCGATGATCTGCAATTTTTATTGGGTGAAATTTATCTGGATCTGGGAGATGTTCGTGAAGCCGCCTGGAATTTTGCCGGTTCAGCAGCTGTAACTCGTGACAAGAAAATCCGCAGGGCTGCTCGTGAGTACACCGAATCTTTGGTGGGAACGGTCTGTGATGTGGATGATCTGCATGTACTGGCCACCAGATCAATAGACCGAACGGGACAATTCCTGGCCCTGTTGGTCGCTGAACGATTTCTAAAGGACGGTAACCAGAGTGAGTCCCTGAATATCCTGTTTAATCTCAGACCCTATATCCAGGATGATGATTTACGTAGACGAGCCATGCATTTATATGATCGATTCGGTGCTCTCCAACCGGACACACTGCATATCGCAGTGGTTCTACCGCTGTCAGGAGCTCTAACTACCATCGGAACACCTATTCTGGACGGGATCAGATATGCCGCCATGACATATATGGATAGCACAAGTCAATCCGTGAATCTGCACATTTATGACAACAGAAGTAAATTGTCAGAGAGCATTAGAATTGCCAGACAGGTAAGAGATGACCCCCGTATTATTGCTCAGATCGGTCCCTTGACCAATGAGAATATCAAAGGGACAGCTGCTGTGTTGGAAGGACATCAGATTCCCATCATTGCTCCTGCAGCTACCGAGAACCAATTGACAAATCTTTCAACTGGAATTTTCCAATTTCGAGCCACTCGTGAACGTAAAGCAATTGCCATGGCTGAATATGCAGTAAGAACTCTGGGGATGAAAACATTTGCTATCATTGCACCCTCTACTGAGTACGGACAGCAATTTGCTGATAATTTTGCCACCAGGGTGGACGAATTGGGTGGACTGATCCAATATCAGGGATGGTATGTCGGGGAGCCCACTGATCTTTCCAAAGTTCATTTTCGCAGGATCAGGGAACAGGGTCTCGAAGAATTGTATCTGAAAATGCAGGAGGACTCTCTCCGTCTGGATTCTTTATTAACTGGGATGATCACTGAGGGTGATTCGGTCAATATCTATGAAGAACAATTGCAACCCATCTTAAGAAAATCACGACCCACTCGTGGAGATTCACTTAAAGTTGAGTTATCTCATATCGACGGTATGTTTTTCCCAATTCACGAAGGCAGTATCCCCTATATTTTGTATCAGCTTGCCAGCAATAATCTCACAACCCATATTCTTGGAGACGAGAATTGGCTAGACAGAGCCATACTGAAAAAGAACGCCAGCTATATACCTGAATTAACTCTGGTTGCGGGGAACCGTCTCGGATTCCAGGAGATTGCCAGCTCATATTCCGATGAGTATATCCGTCTATTTAATCGTCATCCAGAACAATATGATCTTATGGGGTTTGATGCCATGGGCATGGTTTTAAATGCTTCTCAATATGCAGGCGGCTCCGGCAGTAGACTCTGGGAAGTATTGATCAATTCACCTGGCTATGAAGGATTGGTGCATCAGGTACAGTGGGGGGGGAATACCAGACGTGAGAATGATCTTGTATTTCTAATGGATTATGTAGACAAAGGCTTTGAGCTCACCGGCTATTATGATAATTTTGGCTTCTTCTCCATGGATAGCTTGGATAGTCTTGAAATGGAGTCCCCATCAGAGATCGAGTAAGAGTGCTTAGCCCGCAAAATTTGGATGTTCCGAAATCAGTAATGCTGGGTTTTTCCACTCGCCCGGGAGGGCAGAGTTCTGCTCCTTTCCAGGGACTTAACATGTCTACTTCCAGAGGTGACTCCCTGCAAAATGTCACAGCAAATCGACAATTATTTCTGGATCAGTTTAACACGGTTGAATCGCAACTTGCCCAACCTGTCCAAATCAGTCAGGCTGGAATTGAGATCGTAAAATATCCAGGTAAATACAGCGCACGAGATGCTCTGATAACCGACACACCGGGGGTCTACTTAAGTATTTTAACTGCTGATTGTTCTCCCATTCTGATCTGGTCTGAAGCGTATCCTCTGGTGGCTGCAGTTCATTCCGGTTGGCAGGGGTCAGAACTGGATATCCTTGGAAAAACCTTAGGGCTGATCCTGGATTCGTTCACCGTTACACCAGCTTCAATCAATCTGGTCATTGGTCCAGGCTTGGGTCAGGATAATTTTGAAGTGGGTGCTGAATTCTCTACCAAGTTTCCAGCGACCTATTTAAAAGAAGCTGTCAACAGTGATCGATTCTATTTTGACAATAACAATTATTTGAAGGACACTGCTCTGAATTTTGGTATTCCGGCTGATCAGATAGAGATATTGCCCTATTGCAGCTATCGTGATTCCGATCTATTCTTTTCGCATCGTCGGGATCAGGGAGTTACCGGCCGTATGATGTCCGTGATCGGGATACCCACATGAGTCCCTTTAGTGCCGCAATTTTAGCAGTGGTTCAGGGGTTAACTGAGTTTTTACCTGTTTCCAGCTCAGGTCATCTGGTACTGGGCGAGGCTCTGTTGGGTTCACATGCTTTCGCCGATAGTATCGCCTTTGAACTGGTCGTTCATTTAGGGACGTTTCTTGCCGTACTGGTAATATTTTGGCAGGATATCATCAATCTCATAACCGTGTTTTTTCCACGCCTTTTGGCACCGCAAAAATGGTCGGCTGAGTTCCATTCAAATTCAGAGTTCAAACTGACAGTGCTCATGATCGTTGGGATGCTTCCGGCAGGGATCGTAGGCCTGCTCTTACGGGATCAGATCAGTGACCTGTTTTCAGACCCGGTTCAGGTGAGCATTGCTTTATTGGTTACTGGTGGGATGCTCTTATCAACAAAATATTATCGGAAAGCCAACCAACCAATTGATTTAAAGAAGGCTCTGTTGATCGGCCTTGCTCAGGCTTTGGCGCTGATCCCCGGGATCTCCAGATCCGGATCAACGATCACCATGGCTTTAGCTCTCGGGATCAAACAAGAACAAGCTGCCCGGTTCAGTTTTATTATGGTTTTACCGCTCATTTTTGCAGCTACTGTTCTTGAGCTTAAAGACCTGCTGGAGGTTGGTATCAATGCTGATGAAGGTTTGATCCTGCTGATCGGCCTGGTCATTTCATTCATTGTCGGTTTCTTTAGCTTAAAATGGTTACTGCAGTTGCTCAAAGGGGGAAAATTTCATTATTTTGCCTGGTACTGCTTCAGTATCGCTTTCCTGGGAATGGCCTACTTCTAACATGGCAGCCTATTCAAATAAACTTCCAGATCAATCTCAAGTTATGACTGACCTGCATAATGGAGAGTTGGCATCTCTCTATTTTGCCAGAGGCTCTGATCCATATCTGTATCGCCAATTCTTGACCACGCTTAAATCTGTTTTTAAAACGCGTTTCGGTGAAAATGCAGATTATATCCAACGTTGGGGGATTGATCTGAAGCTTGCCACTGATGTTAGTTCATTATTGGAAGGGGGCGGGCTCTTTACATCAGCCAGCTTGATCATGCTCCATGATATTCAAGATGCCAATGTTCAGGTTAAAACCAATTTGGCAGATATGTTGAAAAATTTGGCACCTCATACTATTGTACTGGTTCACTACTCCATCGGCGATAACCGACAAGCAAAATGGCTGGGTGCCATCCAGAATGTGTCCCGGGCTTTTAGTATAAATAGTCCAGAACCTGCTGAACTTCCCCGTGTTGTTGCATCCATGGCCCAGCACCATGAACTTGATCTTGATAAAGCAGCCATCTATCGCTTGATCGAATTGAGCAAAGGTGAATTGGCTATCATTGAAAATGAGTTGGAAAAATTAGCATTATACCTGGATGATCCCAAGCAGACCATCGGACGCGAATTGATCGATCGGATAGCCGGTGCTGTTGAAAATGCTCAAGTCGGTCAATTTGTTGAAGCATTTTCAAATCGTGATCGACAAACAGCTATTCAAGCCCTGGTCGAGATCCACCGTCAAGGAAAGGAGGGTCTTCCTTACCTGGTTGCCGTATTATATAACAGGCTTGTTCAACTCATGGCATTACGGGAGCCACTCGAGGCGCGCAAGTCCATCGGGCAGGGAACGACTTCCTACTACTTTCTTAAGAAATTGGAGTCAGTATCCCGTATGTATTCATTGGCCGAACTTCAGTTGGCAACCCGTGAATTGGCAAAACTCGACCTGCAATTTAGATTAGGCTCCCTGGATATGCTGTCGGCATTTTCCACCTGGGTAGCAAAGGTTGTATAGGAATGGCTGAAAAAATCCAAAAAACAGATGAACAACTCATCGCTGAATTTCAGGGTGGGAATGAGCTTGCCTTTGTAGAATTGGTGGATCGCTATAAAGATCGTTTGATCAACTTTGTGTACCGCTTTCTAAATGATATGACTGATGCTGAAGATCTGGTGCAGGAAACTTTCCTCAAGGTCTACAAGAAAAAGCATGCCTATAGAGAGATCGCTAAATTCTCTACCTGGATCTACACGATCGCTGGTAATCTGGCTCGCTCTGAACTACGAAAACGAAAACGCCGCAAAACCTTCACCATGTCTCAACTATCATTCGAAGACAATGAATTTACCCCGGTGGACCCTGGCAAAGATACTGAAGGTATTGTTTTTAATACTTATGCCGGTGAAGAGATCATGAAAGCCATCAAACAGTTGGTGGAACCTTTTAAGACGATCATAATTTTGCGAGATATTCAGGAACTTTCCTACGAAGACATCAGTACAATACTCGACATTCCAATGGGAACGGTCAAGTCACGTGTGAACAGAGCACGTTTGAAATTACAGGAAACATTAGGTTACCTTAGGGAGTAGTCCATAGCAATAACGCTATCGCAAGAGCATCACAAATCGAGGATCTTAGGCATGCAGAATAATGAATGTAGTTACATTTCTGAACAGTTTACAGAATATCAGGAAAATTCGCTTTCGCCAGAAATAAGAGCCCGGGTCGATGCTCATCTAACGGTTTGTAGTGCTTGTCACACACGCTTCAAAAGCCTTAGCCAAATTTTAGATCAACTTCACAATTCCCCTCATAAAAAAGCAAAACCAGATTTTACTCAGAACCTGATGCTCCAGATCGAGGAAATGAATCAGGAAACTTTCTGGCACAAATTGTACAGTTCTTCCTATACCCGGATCGCAGGATCTGCTGTGGCCGCTGGTTTGCTCGTAGCCCTGGGATTGAATATTTGGATTGATCCGATCTCACCATTCTCTCCCCAGAGTGAACGCAGCTTTACTGGAGTACAAGAAGCTCAGCTAAAGCCGGTTGAATCAATAGTCGGGCAACTTGATAGCACACAGGAAAATAAATCTGATTCACTCGGTCTGAACAAGACTACCATTAAGTCCGGTAGCTCCTCCCTGCAACTTGTTAACGACACAAAATAAAGACCAAACATCTCTAAAAATCGAGTATTATAAATCCTGTGAATATCAGGAGTATCAATTGATTTTTACACTCCTCATCCTTAACTTTAAGTCTATTGCTTAAATCGTCTGAGAGGGCGTAACATTAACAATATCCAAGCAGTCATCTCTTTGAGTTGAATGTTGCCAAAAGTTAAGTAAGGGTGGATTGGATCATGGCATTAACAGATATCGATCTCGCAAATCTGGAAACAAAGCCATTTTTTAGAAGTCAGATCAATAATCTCATTGGGATACTGCTTTCCACATATCCTGAGCTCCATGTATATCTCTATATTCTTGATCCGGCTGGAGTCTTTGTGCTCCAGGATCTCCCAACCAACCGCAATCATGTATTTGATATCATCCTTGCAGAAGTTCCCGCTATCGAGGAATTACAAACTCAGACAGCATTCTCCAGCATGTTTATTCTGAATCAGGCTAATGCTGCCATTTTTTCCCAGGATCCAGGTAAATTATCTGAATACTCGCTCATATCACCTATCGGTGGTCAAGATGGTTTAGCCGGGTTTCTACTGACTATTATTCCTCCCAATCTTACACGTGAGGATCTCAATCTTGCTCAATTTGACAAAGTCGCCGAAAGTATTGGTCTGAATTCTATTACTTCGAAACTCTTGGAGGAATACAAGGAAAGAAGTGATCACCTGTCTGTAATGCTCGAAGTCAATACTCATCTGAATATTGCAGCTACCAAAACCGACTTCCTGTATGAGATCTCCCGCTTCGGTAAATATTTTCTTCATTTTGATCGGGCCGTATTGGTGCTTCATCCTGAGAATACTCCGGAATACTTTATCGTTGACTCTATTGAAGGTGATGAAACAGGATTGCAGCAAGGCATGAGTTACCCACTGTATAACTCACTGGTGAGCCGATCGATCATGACTGGTAAATACTGTATATTTAAAAAAAGCCATGATACTCGGATGGAAGGAATCTATCGCACCGGGGATCATCAGGGCTATTCCCATGACCAGGTTCTGGTTTTTCCGCTGGCCAAAGTCAAGAATGGACCAGGTGCTCTGATTTTGGAATCATTCACTGAATATCCGGTCAAACAGACAGAGATCGGGATCTTTGAGATGATCAGCCAAAGTTTGGGAGCGGCCCTTACTCGCTTTAGTCTCTACGAACGTTTGAATAATTATGCCACTATTGATACGCTGACCCATTTATACAATCTCCGTGCCTTGAAACAACGTTTTCAGGAGGAGCTGGCCCGAGCTGGTCGTTATCAAAACTCCCTGGTAGTTCTCTTTCTAGACCTGGATAAATTCAAATTGGTAAATGATACTCACGGTCATCTTATGGGTGATTTTGTATTGCGGGAAACTTCCCAGATAATTCGTGACTCCATTCGAACCAGTGATATTCCAGGAAGATATGGAGGTGAGGAATTCGTTATTATCATGGTGAATTCTGATGCTGCAGCCTGTTTGGCCAGTGCCCGTCGCCTCTGTGCTGCCATACGTGATCATCAATTTGAAATGAATGAGATCACTATCGAAAATAAGGTCAGCATTGGCCTGTCTGAATTCCCACGTGATGGCAAGGCCATGCAGGATCTGATCCAGTCAGCAGATGCGGCCATGTATACCGCAAAACGACGCGGAGGGGATCAGGTTGTCAAATTTGAGAAAGGAATGGTGCCAAAATCCAAGGCTTAACAAGAACGAAACTATTGCTGACAGCCGTTTGCTTACTCTATTTTTCCATTTCCCCAATTCAAGCCCAAGACTTGGAATTTCCACCAATTATTCTTTCCGGTGTACCCTTTGAGGTTAGTTGGGAGCATTTTGACCAGGCTTCCGAACAGGAGCCGGTTACCGTTACCGGATTTGAAAAAAGCGCACTCCAGATCACGACTGATAAGGGCAGTGCCCAGGTTATCCTTAAGGGACGAGCTACTCTGGAGTACGGGTTGGGCGCCGAAGAGATCACCCGCAAAGAAATTGCAACTATACCAGGGTGGCTCAGTATCCTGCCCCCGTTGTTAGCTATCATTTTAGCTTTACTCACCAGGGAAATGTTGATCTCACTTTTTTCTGGGATATGGGCAGGGGTGACCATTATGCTCAGCTATAACCCCATCGATGGCTTTCTCAGTTCATTGGATAGCTATATAGTTCACACGGTTGCCAATCCCGGTCATGCTACCATTCTCCTGTTTACCTTTGGATTCGGGGGTCTCATCGGGATAGTGCAGAAGAACGGTGGTCTGGCCGGGATTGTGGCCATTGCTGCTCGGTTTGCCAAGACACGGGTACGGGGACAGGTTGCTACAGCATCCATGGGTCTCTTTATTTTCTTTGATGATTATGCCAACAGTCTTTTGGTGGGAAACACCATGAGGCCCTTTACCGACAAGTTGAGGATCAGTCGAGAAAAGCTGAGCTATATCGTTGATTCTACAGCTGCACCGGTTGCCAGTATTGGCTTGATTAGCACCTGGATCGTTTTCGCCATGTCGCTTTTAGATGGTCAGCTAAAGGTTCTGGGGATTCAGACCAATGCGTATTTGTTATTTCTTTTGTCAATACCATTTAGTTATTATGCAATTCTAGCCATCGTATTTGTGTTTATGAATGCCACAATGCGCCGTGAGTTTGGACCCATGTATGCGGCTGAATCAAGAACGATTACCACAGGGGCTGTTTTAGGACCCGGTGCCAAACCGTTGTCAGATGATTCGCTGCTCAGAAATGCGATCCCCAAGGATATTCCCCACCGCTGGTACAATGCGGTGATACCGATATTCATCGTCATTCTTATGACCATTACCGGGATGATTGTTACCGGTATGCCGGATGCTTTTCCGGCGGGCTCCACTGCTCTGGAGAAGTTGCTGTTGATCATGGAAAATACTGATTCCAGTCAGGCTCTTTTGTGGGCTAGCTATATTGCCATTGTTGTGGCCATAGTGATGGCGTTAAGTCAACGATTGTTAACCCTCAAAGCTGCCTTGGAAAGTTGGTTTGAAGGTGCCCGAACCATGTTTTTAGCCGCCATCATTCTGGTATTGGCCTGGAGTCTGGGATCGGTTTGTACCGATATTCACACAGCTGATTTTATCGTGCACTATACTCGGGATTGGATCTCACCTGGTCTTCTTCCCACCCTGACCTTTATTATTGCAGCATTGATCAGTTTTGCTACAGGTACTTCTTATGGAACCATGTCGATCCTGATCCCGCTCGTCGTTCCGCTCTCCATTCAGTTGTATGGTGATGTTCATACGGTCTTGTTTTGGGCTACTTTCTCAGGGATCATCAGTGGAGCAACATTTGGTGATCACTGTTCACCAATCTCGGATACCACCATTCTTTCATCACTGGCTAGTGGCGCTGATAATGTGGACCATGTGCAAACCCAGTTGCCTTACGCCCTGTTGGTTGGCACCGTGGCTATTTTGTTCGGTTTTCTACCCATCGGACTGATCTCCGAACCATCATATTTCACGGGAATCCTATTTTATGCTCTGAGTATCGGGACACTGTATCTTGTCTTAAAATTCTACGGCAAACCGCTTCCGGAATTACCAGAGAATACTACGGAGATTAATGCCCATTAATCGTTTATCACATAGAATGGTCGTATGGATCTACTCAGCTATTACTGTGGTTGTTACTGCTATTTCACTGAATGCTCAAGAAAATATCCGCACTTACGATACGCGAGCCATTGATGCATTCATGAATGGAATGAATCTGGAATCAGATGGAAAGCTTGACCAGGCCATTATCGCTTATGAGCGAGCTCTTACATTTGATGCCGGAGCGGCTGACATTCATTTTTCACTTGCCAGATTATACTTTCAAGTGGATCAAAAAGCACTTGCCAAGGCAGCCTTGCTGGAAGTGATCGATCTACAACCCCATAACTTGAAAGCCCTTGAATTGTTGGGTGAGATTGCCCAGTCAGAAGCAGAGCATACTCTGGCCCTGAACTATTTTGATCAGATCCTGGATGTGGAGCATAATAATGATTATGCCATTCTCCAGACAGCCCGGATATACCATGTATTGGGAGATACCATCCGTGAAGCTGATTTTTTAATTCGCCTCTGGGAATTGGATACAGATCGGATGGCTGCTCTGCAACGGGCTGAAAACATCTACCTCAATGCCAATGACTATACCCGAATTACTGATCTTTATGACAAGCTTATTAAACGGATGCCGACACAGACTGACCTGGTAGGTCGTCAGATCAGATTATTCCTCGGCATGAATCGCTTTTTTGCCGCTGAAGCCTTGATGGATTCACTGATCGAGGTTGCTCCATATTCTATGGATCTGCAAAGCATGAAAACTGATCTGGTAAAGGTCATGCACGGTGAAATGGCAGCCATAGATTATCTCACTAAGGTTCTGGAAGATGGTCAGGAATCCTGGGAACTTAAGCTCAAGCTGAGCCAATTGCTTATCGATGCCGGCGAGTCCAGTACAGCTCGTATCATCCTGAAAGAGATCCTGGGAGTACAGCCAGATCATTCTAATGCTGTATCCATGTTGATCTGGACCTATTTGGATGTAGATGAAGTGAATCAGGCCCGGGTCGTTTTGGAAAGTTATCTCCCAGCCTTTCCAGATGATTTCTTCCTGCATCGGTTAATGGGCAGTATCCTACAGGATATTGCAGTTGAAACGGGGGACTCACTCCATTTTCAGCAGGCTCTGGATGCCCTGGAAAAGACCCTCGAAATTCGTCCGGATGATGGGCAAACCCTCCATATGATCGCCGCAACATTAGATCTTTGCGGACGACGTGAGGAAGTATTGCAAACCTACGTTCAATTGATCACTATCAACCCGGAAGATGATCTGGCCTTAAATAATTATGCTTACCTGCTAACAGAAGGGGAGGTGAGTGAGGATACCCTGCGCCATGCTGCAGGATTTGTTGAACGAGCGTTGGTCATCAATCCCAACAATGCTCCTTATCTTGATACAGCCGGTTGGATATATTTTAAACTTGGCCACATCCAGCTGGCCCGTGAATTCATTGATCGGTCTTTGAATATCAATCCCGACAATCCAGAGGTTTTAATGCATATGGGAGATGTTTTGGAGTATCTTGGAAAGTCAAATGAAGCTTATATCTACTATATGCGAGCAGGTAAATTACGTTAAGATCCATGAAAAATGATAATGTGAGGATGGTTCATTGAGTCTAATAAGTATTGTAGTTCCACTCTTTAATGAAGATGAATCTTTGGCAGAACTATTGTCTCAGGTCGAAAAATCACTGGAGTCTTCCAGCCATCAATTTGAGATCATATTCATAGATGATGGCTCAACGGATGGATCTTTGGATTTGATTCGGGAAATGGCTGTATCTGATACCCGTGTGAGGGTAATCAGCTTTCAGAGGAACCATGGCAAGGCAGCTGCTTTAAATGCCGGTTTTAAAGCTGCTAATGGTGATTATGTGATTACCATGGATGCTGATCTTCAGGACAATCCGGAAGAGATCCTGCCCCTCATTACAGTATTGGATGATGGCTGGGATATGGTGAGTGGCTGGAAACAGATTCGCCATGATCCCATCGGTAAAAGATGGCCATCGAAGTTGTATAACTTAACGGTCTCTAAACTTTCTGGAATACCCATTCATGATTTTAATTGTGGACTGAAAGCCTATACCCGGAAAGTAGTGAAGAACATCGACCTCTACGGCGAAATGCATCGGTATATTCCTGTTTTAGCAAAGCAGAAAGGTTTTTCCTGTACTGAGAAAGTTGTCCAGCACCGTGCCCGAAAATATGGCGAATCAAAATATGGGATAGCCCGACTCTTTACCGGATACCTTGATCTGTTTACCGTTATGTTTCTAGGTAAATACATGCGGAAACCCATGCACTTTTTCGGCCTGGCCGGCATGCTGCTTTTGATGCTGGGCCTAGGAATCCTCGGATTCCTTAGCATCCAGTGGTTGCAACAATATTTTTATGGTACGGGTCAGTGGATTAATAATCGTCCCATCTTCTTTATCGGTATTCTGCTTGCCATCATCGGAGGCCAATTTGTGTCTATGGGACTATTGGGGGAATTGATCACCAGCTCACTCCATAAGGAGAATCCTGTCATCCGTGATGATGACTGATCCGGCTTGGGTGTGCGACTTTCTTTGATTAGTGTTGGACCACCGTATCGCGGTGGCATTTCGGATTTAAGCGCATTGATCTATGAAGAATTGAGCAGGGATCACAGTGTCCAGTTTATCAATTATTCCCGTCAATACCCGAAACTGCTCTTTCCCGGAAAAACTGAATACAAGGTGGGGCAACTTGCCTCTGATTTTCCATCGGAAAGAATTCTGGATTCCATCAACCCCTTTACCTGGTTTAAAGCGGTTCGCAGCATTAACGCCTTTCAGTCAGAACTGGTTATCTTTCGTTATTGGAATCCTTTTTTTGCTCCCCTGATCAATGTGATCAGCCGACAATTGAAGAAGGCTGGCATAAGCGTTGCGATAGTGGTGGATAATCTCATTCCTCATGAGAGATCATGGATCGATTCATGGATGGCTAAACGGGTACTGCGACACGCTGATCACGTATTTACCATGTCCAGATCTGTTACCGAGGATGTGTTGACGAATAGTCCAGAGGCTTCTGTAACAACACTATTCCATCCGCTTTATGAGATCTATCAGTCCCGCTATACGAAATCTGAAGCCCGTGAGCTGCTGAAGCTTTCTGATAAACCCGTTATGCTCTTCTTTGGTCTCATTAGACCTTATAAGGGCTTGGACATTTTCATAAAAGCGCTGGGGATGATTAGGGGTAAACTCCCGGATTTTCAGGCATTTATCCTTGGTGAGGCTTATGAAGATGAGCAGAAATATAAAGACCTGATCCAGGCAGCCGGCATATCTTCAAATATCGTCTATCGCAATGAATTCATTCCTGATGATGAATTACCCCTGTATTTCGCGGCCTGTGATGTGCTGGTTCTGCCATATCGAACCGCTACCCAGAGCGGGATCATTGGTATCGCCTTTCAAATGGATCGGCCAGTGATCGCAACTCAGGTAGGGGGGTTGGGTGAGTATATTGATCATGGAAAAACCGGTTATCTGGTTCCGCCTGAAGATCCCCCGGCTTTGGGAGATATGATCCTCAAATTTTTTGCTGGTTCTCATCAGGAAACCATGTCAAAGCAGGTAAAAGCTTCCAAATCACGATTTTCGATCGGTAGTTTTTGCACAGAAATGACCCAAGAGTTTCTGGATGGATAACCCAAAAGTCTGCATTCTGGTGTTGAACTGGAATGGTGCCAACGATACGATTGAATGCTTGAACTCTCTCCAAAAACTGACCTATGCAAATACGGAGCTTGTGGTTATCGATAATGGATCCGACGATGATTCAGTTGTCCGGATCAAGCAGGCTCATCCTCAGATTGAGCTGCTTGAATTACCCCGGAATCTACTCTATGGCGGGGGGAACAATGCCGGATTGGAGTGGACCAGGGGTCGTCATTTCGATTATCTCATTTTCCTAAATAATGATACAACCGTTGAAGCTGATTTTGTGGAACCTCTGCTGGAAGCATTTCAAAACGAGTGGTCAGTAGGAATGGCTGCTCCTCTGATGTGCTATTCCGCTGATCCTGACCTGGTTTGGTATGGGGGCGGAATTGTTAATCTGTGGTCTGGTGTGGTTGCTCATCGGCATATCAGAGCCAATTCAAGTGCGATCAGGACGGATACACAAGCTACCGATTATATTACGGGTTGTTGTCTCATGCTGCCCACAGAATTGGCGCATCAAATGGGTGGCTTTGATCCGGCATTTAAAATGTATGGGGAGGATGTGGACCTTTCCTTACGTTGTCGCGCTGCTGGTTACCAACTGGCATTTGTCCCGCAGAGTAAAATATATCACAAAGTGTCAGCATCCATTGGTGGTGAGTTTGGTTTTTCAAAGCTCAAACGTAAACTGCGCGGGATGCTTCAGATCTATGCTCGACACGCCCACTGGTATCAGTGGATTACGATCCTGTTTTCACAGATCTTCATGAGTTTTGGATTTCTAATGACCTACTTAAAACATCGGACCAGATAGGGAACCAGTCCACCATGTTGACGTTAGAATTCTAATGAAAAAACTAATCTGGTTTGCCGAGATCAAATGGGATTATCTGGTGACCCGTAAGCAACAGATCCTCAGACGCTTTCCAGATGACTGGCAGATTCTCTATATCGAACCCTACGTTGTTGGTAAAGAACAGCACTGGCTGCCCAGCCGCCGCGAAAATCTTACCGTGCTTACCATTCCCTTTTTAAAGCGAATTCCCAACAAACGGATCGCTGCTATTCTGGATCTACGTTTGGTGCGTATGGTCTTTGGCTTGATCGGAACACTCTATTTTCAAATAATGGCCATGTTTTCAGGGTTCTCGGGAAAAGATCGTGTCATTGGTCTTAGTTCAGCCTACTGGGGCAAAATTGCCGGAAGACTCCCGGCCACCCTCCATTTTTACGATGCCAACGATGCCCACCTGGATTTTCCTGGTACACCTGAGTGGCTTCGTGAGTATTTACTGGCCTATCTGGAAACGGCAGATCTTTCGTTTGCCGTTAGCCCCGAGATCCAGGATTCCATTGTAAAATGGGGAGCTGACAATGTTCAGCTGTTGGGCAATGGTGTGGATTATGAGCATTTCTCACAGCTTCAAACTACACCTGATGAGCTGATAAATATCACAAAACCCATATTGGGTTATGCTGGAGCCATGGATTGGCTGGATGCTGTGTTAATTGTAAAGATTTGTAAAGCATATCCGGACTACGAAATTATCCTGTTGGGACCGGAAATACACCCCGGTTGGTTTTCATCTCAAACAGAATTTACGGGTCTGTCGAACTTACGATATCTAGGCAAAGTCGATTATAAAGTACTACCTGCATTTGTTCAAGCTTTCAATGTTGCCTTAATACCTTTTGTAGTTGATGAATTAACTAAACCGCTGAACCCCAATAAGTTATATGAATATAGTGCAGCAGGGAAACCAGTGGTTTCCATGAATTATTCCTCAACTATAGACAAATTACGTGATGTGATTTTTGTTGGGAATACCCATGAGGAGTACCTGGACCAGATCCAATTGGCCCTGGTTAAACCGGAGGATCACCAAAGAATTGCTCTAGCCAAAGCGAATAGCTGGGATCACGTTGCCCAGAAGCTTGAAGATACCATTGTAGCTGGAGTTGCAGGTAAAAAGTGAGAGCACTTCTAAAGAGAATCTTCACCAAGGGAACCTTTGCTTCCAATGTTGCAACACTCAGCTCAGGTACTGCCATTGGTCAATTGAGTGTGATCCTGGCAGCTCCCTTACTCTCCAGATTATTTACACCTGCTGACTTCGGTCAATTGCAATATGTCCTTTCTTT
>JAYEKW010000020.1 GCA_034716895.1 Candidatus Neomarinimicrobiota bacterium | reverse complement strand
ATCATGTCCCCGGTTCATCCACCTCAATGATCCATCATGGATGGATTCGATGCCATATTCAAGAGTGACCTGAACCCGTTCGTTCAACCGAGCTAAAAATTCCAACAAAGCTTCATCTACACAATCGCTGCGGGTACCGATATCCAGTCCCACCACGTCGGGATAGTTGATAGCCTCTTCATAGAGCAGCTTCAATTTTTTCAGTTCAGCGTAAGTATTTGAATATGCCTGAAAATACGCAATGTATTTTTGGACATCGTAACGTTCCTGCATGAAAGGAATGGAGGCCTCCATCTGACCAGGAATGGACATGTTATGGTTGATATAATGGGGCACAAAGCTGTCGTTATTACAATAGATACAACCACCAAAGCCTTTGCTGCCATCCCGATTGGGACAGGTGAATCCTCCATGCAATGAGACTTTGCGAATCTTCTCCCCATACGTGTTTTGCAAATAATAATTGTAGTTATGATAGCGCCGGTTTAACCAGATTTTCGCTTGATTTCCTCCGCCAATTGGTGAATTTGCACTCATGTCAGTATTTACATTATTTGCATCAAATGTCGAGCTTCTTTTACAGAGAATTCCATCAATAAATGGGGGAGTGAGTTTCATGAAAAATCCTTTTCTGATCCTCGTTGTTTACATTCTGGGAATCACATCCCTGGTTTTTGGACAAGTCAAAATATGTAGAGTTGACCATCCTTCCATCGATGAACAGAGCGCTATTGTCAAGAGTCGTACCTATGATAATGTTTTCTGGGTATCCAACGACTCAGATACAGAACCGTATATCTTTCCCCTGAATATTGAGGGAGAAATTATCATTCCGGGGTACCTACAAAAATATTATGGTGATCAGGAAGACAGGATTTACCCAGGTATGGAAGTTATTGAAGCCACTTTGTATGATTGGGAATCGATGGCTGTATTGGGTGACACACTGGTCATTGGCGATATCGGGAATAACGGGAACGCCCGGCGTGATCTGGGGGTTTATCTGATTCCTGAACCCAACCCTCATGCATCTCGCAAGATCAGACCCCTGGCCTGGTATCCAGTGCGCTATGAGGATCAACATAAATATCCTCCATCTGAGTGGGAGTACGATTGCGAAGCCATTTATACATTCAAGGGAAAAATCTATTTTCTTACCAAACATCGCTCTGATCAACACATTTTTAAACCGTCTCCGGCCACCAAACTTTATCGGATGGATACGCGGCATACTTCCAAAGTAAACGTGTTGAAATACATCAGCCGTAAAGAGAATCTGGGAGGCTGGGTCACCGATGCTGATATTGCTCCAGATGAATCAGCTCTGGTTGTGCTTGCCCAAAATCCCCTGGTTTCCACGATCTGGTATTTTCCCAGGCCCAAAAGGGGTGATGACTTCCTGTCTCAAACACCCCAATCAGTAAACTTACTAAAAGTGGATCAGGCAGAAGGCATTTGTTTTAAGGATGCCAACACCTTGATCATTACCAATGAACAACGCGATTGGTTCGAAGTCCCGTTATCCGCATTTTCCAAATAATTTCGAAGGATCAAGTATGAAATATAAGCAATTACAACAACGTAGACAGTCACTTCATGATGGTTTTACCCTCCCGGGAGCAACTAAAAATTATGCACCAGATTTGAAGCTGGAACCGATCCATACCGAGATTCACCTGACCATCGATCTTCAGGGACGGGCTGCCACTGGATATGCCTTGATTACCATTCGAGCCAATGTTGAGGGCGCGCAGTCTCTCAAGCTTGATGCGGTGGACTTTGATGACCTCATCGTGCAGGATGTTTCAGGGAAAGCTCTTACTCACAGCTATGATGACCAGTTGATCAAGCTATACTTTCAATCGGGATTATCAGCCGGTGAGGAACGCGTGATCCGAATCGACTATTCCATCAAGGAACCACTCACAGGCCTTAAATTTTCACAACCGGATGAACAGCGTCCCCAATTTCCCCTGTATGCTATCACTGACAATGAGACGGAGCGCGCTCGCTATTGGTTCCCCTGTATAGACTTTCCCACCGTTCGCTCTAAAATGGAATATTATCTTACTGCTCCAGAATCGTTGACCATCCTGGCCAATGGAGCGCTGATCTCAGAAAAAGTGGAAGCAGGTCTGAAAACAGCTCATTGGAAGCTGGATTACCCTTGCCCGAGTTACCTCGCCTGCATTGCAATCGGTGAATTTTCAGAATACCAGGATGAACCTCTGGGCAAACTACCCATCGCTTACTTTGCGGATAAATCTTATACACCAGAACAGCTGAAACGCACTTTTGGTGCAACTCGCAAGATGTTGATCTGGATGCAAAAGAAGCTTGGTATGGATTTCCCTTATCCCAAATACTATCAGGTAGCTGGTCGTGAAATTGGCGGAGCCATGGAGAATATCTCTCTGGTGACCTGGGATGACAAATTCATGCTGGATGAGACCATGGCGCTGGAGTGGCAGTATATCATGGATCTAATCAATGTGCATGAAATGTCCCACTCCTATTTTGGGGATGCCATCGTAGCCTATGATTTTGCCCATGTCTGGCTTAAAGAGAGCTGGGCAACCTACATTGAGTCAGTTTGGTTGGAGGATTCTGAAGGTAAAGATGCCATGGATTGGCAAATGGCTGAAGAGGCTCTCAGCTATATGGGTGAGGCAAAAAATAAATATGTACGTCCCATTATCACCCGGGAATATGATCACAGTTGGAACATGTTTGACATGCATCTTTATCCCGGCGGTGCCTGGCGTCTACACATGCTGCGACATTTGGTCGGAGATGGGGAATTCTGGGCCGGTGTCCAGGACTATGTGAATACCTACGCCCGGAAAACAGTAAAATCATTGGACTTTCAACGCTGTATCGAAAAACATTCCGGTCTAAATCTGGACAGTTTTTTTGACATGTGGTTCAGATCCAAGGGGTATCCTATTCTAAAAGCAGCTTTTGAATATGATAACAAAAAGGGTCGTGGGAAATTTACCATTGAGCAAACACAGGTGGATCAGGATAAGGGTGTGGAACTTTTTGAAATGGATCTGGACCTTGTTTGGCAGGATAGTGAGGGACAGGATCATCTCGAAACCGTTCACCTGGACAAAGGGGTTCAGATCTTCCAGATCAAGATGGATGAGCCCAAACATATTATCCTGGATCCCCACATGAAGGCTCTTTTTGAAGCAGAGTTTAATCCCGGTGATGAGAAACTACGACATTTATTGATGAATGGTCAGACCGTTCGGAGTATGATGCAGGCCGTAAGTGAATTAGCTAAAACCGGGAAACGTAAGAATTTACAGGCGATCCGCGATTATCTCGAAAATGAAAAGCGCTGGGGTTTGCGCATCCATGCTTATCGCTCCCTGGAAAAAGTAGGCAACCCGTATGCTTATGATCTGCTGGCGGACCTACTGATCAGAGAACAGGATCCCATGGTCATTGAAGCAGCAGCCAACGCTTGCGGCGCTCATCGTTATCCATCCTTAAGAACTGCCATTTTAACGAAACTGCAGGAAAAAAGCCTGCCTTATCGAGGGCAGATGGCTCTTTTGGAAAGTTTGGGCAAGCAGGGTGATGCAAGTGATCTGCCGCTTCTTGAAACTAATTCTAAACAAGACGGCTGGAGAAATCTGGTGAGAGCAGGAGCTTATCTGGGTCTGGGTGCCAGTCGCTCAGAAGCTGCCTGGGAAACACTCCATGTCGGTATGGAACACCCCGTTCATTTTTTCGATGAAAAGATTGCACGACTCGAGGCAATAACCAATCTACGAGACTGGTTGCCAATCCATTTGAGGAAGCAAGCCTCTCAAGCTTTGTGTGATGCCACTGAAGACCCCAGCTATTCTGTGAATATCACGGCAGCTCACAATTTAGGTGCTGCCAGGATCAGTGAAGGGTTGGCTTCTTTGAAAGCCTTGTTCACTCGTCTTCCGGTTCAGGATCACCCCCTGATAAAACGGCAGATCCAACTCATCCAGGCTTCGGGAGATTCTGCTGAGAACAAAAAGCTGCAAAAACAGTTAGATGAACTGAACGAAAAATATGCCGGCATGGAAAAACGTCTTCAGGAGGTTGAAGCTGAAAAATAGGATCTGTTTTCGTCGACTTCTAATCATCATCCTGCTAGGGGGGCTGCTGTTATCCTGCGCCACGGAATCAAATATTCTGACTCTGGAACTGGAGATTCAGGAACTGATCTGTCTGGATGGCCAGCATATCTTCGAAGGGCGGATACTTTCATTGACCGGGATCAAGGCAGTGACTGTCAATATTCAGACGCAAAAGGCGCAGATTAAGTATCGCGAAAATCATGTTACAGCTGAAGAGATCAAAACTTACTTGATGGATTATGGTTTTACCATTGATGGCATAAAGGGGAATATTGCGGCCAGAAAACGACTACCGTCCTGTTGTCATCACGAAGGATAAACTGATAATTAGAGGAGCTTCCCTGTGATCACCCAGACACAATTCCGCAGCTATTTTGATGTTGCCGGTCAGCGGCTCTTCCTGAATCATGCTGCCTATTCACCCTTATCCAGACAGGTTGTTCAAGCCATGGATGAATTTTTTGAACACCGTCGCCTGGGAGATCCCCTAACCTGGAATATTGCTGAGAACCACATGGAGGGACTCAGAAGTAATTATGGTCGATTGATCAATGCTTCCCCTCAACGAATTGCCATCATGGCCAACACTGTTACAGGTATTAATGTCTTGGCAACAGGATTGGATTGGCACTCCGGAGATCATATTCTGCTCTATGTCAATGAGTTTCCCGCCAATGTTATGCCCTTTCTCAATCTGCGGAAAAAAGGGGTGGAGGTTGAGTTTGTGGAAGCCTGGGATGGCCGGGTGACACCAGAGCTTTTTGAGTCTGCCATCAGACCAGAAACCCGCTTGATCTCAATAAGCAGTGTTCAATATTTGACAGGCTATCGGGCTGACCTGAAGGCTATTTCTGAGCTTTGCCATTCGCAGGATATTCTGTTTACTGTTGATGCCATCCAGTCTATTGGAGTGATTCCCACTGATGTAATGGATCTGGGGATTGATTTTTTAGCCGCTGGTGGACATAAGTGGTTGATGTCTCCCCTGGGGACTGGTTTTCTATACTTGACCAAAGCACTTCAAGACAAACTGAATTTGACCTATCTGGGTTACATGGGTCATGCGGATCCTACTGATTATGGGAATTTTGAACAGAAAATGAGTCCAGATGCCCGTCGGTTTGAATTGGGGGCCTTTAATGCACCTGGGATCGTGGGTGCTGAAAAAGCCACTGAATTGCTCCTGGGATGCGGGATCGATAGCATTAATCGTCACGTTCGGGCTCTGCTTAAACAATTTGAGTGGGGTTTGGCGGATACAGATTTCGAACTGATGTATGCATATTCCGAAACAGAAGTGAGTGGTATCTGTATGTTCACTCATAGAGAGAGTAAAAAGAATGAAGCGGTGTATGAGGCTCTTTCAGAAGCCCAGGTCAACCTTTCTTTGAGAGGTGGGGGACTGCGGATCGCCCCTCATTATTACAACACGATACAGGAAATTGAACAATTGCTGGATATTTTAAAACAGTGGGATACGGGTGCCTAAGGCAGCCCTAAAGTGAAAGTATCACATGGTCTGCTGTCGACGAGTTGCAGCAATCTGATCAATTGAATCCCTATAATTTATACCGAATGGGTCTGGCTTACGCAGGTTTGAGGCAAGATGACAATGCCGCACTCATGGAACAGCGAGCTCAGGAGCTGAATGTCTTTAATGTCGAGTAGGCCTGTCACCACC
>JAYEKW010000019.1 GCA_034716895.1 Candidatus Neomarinimicrobiota bacterium | reverse complement strand
TATTACTGAATAATGATATCAATAATAAATATCAAATCCTGAACCGTAACCTGAGTATCATAATTAAGATCAGCGGCTGCCAGTAATTCAGGTGTGGTTTCGATCAATCCCAAAATCAGATTCACCATTACAATAACATCCTGAATATTCACCAGGTCATCCAAATTCAGATCTCCATTGGCACTCGCTGTCCATGAAGCAGCACGTTGAACTGCCTGATGCAGGTTTAAGCGACCCTCAGATACCGTGATCCCCTGCAGGGAGGCCAATGTATCAACCGAGGTCAGGACCATGGATTTAAATATGTGCGCAGCTAAACCGGGCTGTTCTTCATAATATTGAGCTAACTCCGGACTGGCTGCTGCATGCATTAACGCGATCGCTCCAGCCACGTGTGGCGCTGACATTGATGTGCCTGATTTATAGGTCGTACCCTGATTTGAGTTGGTTGAGAGAATACTTGAACCAGGTGCACCCAGATCAATAGATTCAGCACCGTACCCTGATGAGGCTTTCTGGTCATACCTATTGGTGTTTGTCACCGTTATCAGATAGGGACTATCACAACTGGTGGGCAAGTCACCGGATACATCAACATTTATATTGGCATTAGCAGTGGCTGCAACTGAGAGAATACCGGCTTCACCCATGTTGTTATACATATCATTCCATGCTGGATAATCAACTGAATCGCAATCACCATAGTTAAGACCAAAACTGGAATTTGCCGTAACAACGAAGGCTCCCCTGGCTCCTTCGGATCCGATCCAGATCAATTTCTGTTCCCATATATACGAATAGGCTGTTAGTGCTGTTGCAGTGGTGGTACTGGCTCCGGCAACAATCATCAGTTTTACATTCCAATTCACACCGGCAACTTGATTGGCATTGTTTGAATGGGCACCAACGATCCCAGCAACGTGAGTCCCATGACTGCTTACCGGGATATCTCCATTGTTCCCATACACATTCCAGCCCAGTGAATCATCGACCCAACCATTTTCGTCGTCATCAATTCCGTTACCTGCAGTGTCAGCTGGGTTTGACCAGAAATTGGCCAACAGATCAGGATGAATCATGTCACAACCTCCATCCACAATCCCGGCGACGATCTCCCGACCAAGTATGGTTGTGCCCCCGGTAGTGATCTCCCAGGCATCCGCTGCATCAATATCAGCATCTTCTGTTCCACCGGACTGACCCGTGTTTTCAAAATTCCATTGTACACCATAAGAAGGATCATCCGGTTCTAAACGTTCACTTAGATAATGATCATACTGAACATAGAGCACTTCAGGGATAGCTTCCACGAAACGCCGTGCTTGATGTAACTGTATCTTAGCAAGATCGACCTGCAAGAGCCACAGGTTCAGGGGTCGGCTGATCTGTCTTGTTGTTTTCAGAGGAGTATCTAAAAGGATAATCTCAATATCGGTGGCAGTAAGTACCTGATCAAAACGAACGATGAGTTGATTCTCAACAAATAGCGGTGCCCCGCCCAGGCAAAAGTTTACTGAAATTATTAAGGTTAATATGATTTTACTCAAGTGCTTCATAACGATCCCTTGACCCTGAAATTAACCCCCGAAGTGATCTGGGCAGGTGATAAATCACACACTCCAACTCCAATGAGTGGATTAGTATAACCTGTAATACTGTAAAATCATTAGGCTTTTTGGGGTCTATAGGTTGGAGTTTAATACCATTTATACTATAAACTGAGAATCTATCCTCGTCATGCTGAGCGGAGTCAAAGCATACAGATATTTGTTAAAAGAGGATAACTTAGAGCTGGTAACTCAATGATATTTGACTTACCCAGCCGGCTGCTCCAAAACTCTGGGTAGCAGATTCGACCAGTACTCCTTGCCAGTCAAAAGCAAATCCGGCTGAAGCACCTGCAATAAAGTCTGATTCGGTTACCCCGGTCTGCAGGTCGAAACGATTGGAGTTGACTCCCAAACGCACCTTGAAATTTGGGTGGATAAAGACCTCGGCCCCGATAGCAAATCG
This sequence comes from Candidatus Neomarinimicrobiota bacterium, assembly GCA_034716895.1. Taxonomy (NCBI): domain Bacteria; kingdom Pseudomonadati; phylum Fidelibacterota; species Fidelibacterota bacterium. The sequence goes on along the minus strand of JAYEKW010000019.1, from coordinate 3,843 downwards.
CAGGAGATCATTGAAACCATAGATACTTTCCAGATTTAACCTGAGTGGGAGATGAGAAAGAAGCTTGGAAGTGCCAATGTGCAGCTGAGAGGGAAAAGTCTCTGATGTTTCCCCCAGGGGTAACGATGCCAGATAGACCCCCACCGTAAGTGAGTCCTGCTGTTTATGATATATAGCTCCCAGATCATAATAAAAATCACCTCGTGAGTCACCATCAGCCACCTGTTGAAACCGACCCACTCGACTACCCAGGCGAATAATCTCAGAGAATGTAAAGGAATATCCCAAACTTGTCGCTAACTCATGATAGCCAAAAGTACTCCGAGTGTTTCCCAGCACATCGGTTTTATCAAAAAGTCCATAATCAAAATAGATCAGTTCCGCGCTGATCCGGTGCCGATCCATGGGTAAAACAGCTCCACTGGAATAACCCTGAATACCGACAAGATGGTTCACAAAACCAACCTGACCCTGTAAACTTTCGCTAAAACTGGTGTTGGCAGGATTTCCCTGAATATCAATATTTCCAGAAGGATCCACCGACCGACTGCCGCCCATTGCTGCAGATCGATTACTAAAGGGGAAGGTCAGTATCTGGTAGGATGGCGTTTCGGCAAACACCAGGGTCATTCCACAGAACAATACGAGGGCAATTTTTAAAACCTGCTTTTTCACAACCTTGATGTACATGCCTTAAAATGAATTTTGTTTCCAGATAAAACACAACTTTTTCAGTTCTTTTTCTTCTCACCAGTAGATCTGTCATGATTCGTGGCAAAAAAAATATTATTTGCGCAAGCAAGCGGGTCACGACACTAAGCTGGATTTTGCCCATGATTAATTATAGTTTGAACGCCTGATGATCACTCTTTTCTGGATACTGTTTGCACTCTTTCTGTTTTTGGTCATCACTCGTGTTCTTACTTATAAAATGTACGACCTGAAGTTGACACCCCATACGGAAACACCAGAAAAGTTGGACATTCCTTTTGAAGAAGTTCGTTTTCCTACAGAGAACCAGTGCTCACTCTATGGCTGGTGGATACCCGTCGCAAAACAACCGGAGAGTGCCCCAACTCTGATCCTGGTCCACGGCTGGAGCCGCAATCTGGGACGCATGCTGCGCTATATTCAACATTTGCATCCGCTGAATTACAACCTGCTGGCTTTCGATGCCCGTCATCATGGTTCCAGTGATCGAGATAATCATTCCTCCATGCACAAATTTGGTCAGGATATTCATGCTGCAGTTCAATATGCCTGTAGTCGCGGTATTGATCCTGCCAAAGTGGGAGCGATCGGTTTATCCATTGGTGGAGCAGGACTTCCTTATGCCGCAACCCTGGGTTCATGCCTGAAAGCGGTGGTGACAGTTGGTGCACCAGCCCACCCCGTGGATGTCATGAAACGTGAATTCAAACGTTATCACATTCCAGGTTTACTCGGTTGGGTCATTTTAAAGCAGATCGAAACAAAAATCGGGGTCTCGTATGAGCTATTTGCCCCGGTGAATAATATTGCTAAAGCGACAGCTGCCTTTTTTGTCATCCATGGAGACCAGGATGACGTTGTTTTACCCTCACAGGGTGAGAAACTTAAAAATGCTGCCCGGGACAACCAATGTGACTATTGGAGTATCCCAGAACGTGGCCATTCCAACTGCCACCATGAGCCAGGGTTTTGGGATAAAGTTGATCGTTTCCTGCAAAAAAACCTGAATAACTCGGTATAACTATTTGCACCACGAACTCACAATGCAAATAGACACATGACCACCAGCCTATGCCGTAGCGGCTGGTATTGCTTAAATATGATTCCAGCAAAAAGAGGAAGCTAATAATGAAATACCCACCCGAACCATTTCGCATTAAAACCGTTGAGCCCATTGCCCGGACCACTGATTGGGAACGTCTGGCCATGGTCCAGGATGCTGGATATAATGTATTCAATATCCCGGCTGATAAGATCTACATCGATCTTTTAACAGATAGTGGCACCAGTGCCATGAGCGATAACCAGTGGGCTGGGATGATGCGCGGTGATGAATCCTATGCCGGCAGCAAGAACTACTTTCATTTTGAAAAGGCAGTTAATGAAATTTTTGGTTTTAAGCACGTGATTCCCACTCATCAGGGTCGGGTGGCTGAAAATTTATTGTTTTCAACCATCCTGAAGGACCGTAAAGATCAGGTTATTCCAAACAATAGCCATTTCGATACCACCCGAGCCAATGTGGAATACAATGGTGGAACTGCTGTTGATCTGGTCATTGATATTGCCAAGGACACACAAGCCATTGATGATTTCAAGGGCAACATCGATCTGGACAAACTTACCAGATTAATTGACGAGGTGGGTGCAGAACAGATACCCATCGGGATGTTAACCATCACCAATAATTCTGGTGGCGGTCAACCGGTTTCCATGGCAAACATCAGAGCCACCTCTGAATTATTGCACAAACATGGAATTCCATTCTACATCGATGCCTGCCGCTTTGCTGAGAATGCTTATTTCATCAAAACCAGGGAGGACGGTTATCAGGATAAGAGCATTCTGGAGATCGCCAATGAGACGTTCTCCTATGCTGATGGCTGCACCATGAGTGCCAAAAAAGACGCTTTGGTAAATATGGGTGGTTTTTTTGCCACTAACGACGATGAACTGGCGCAGCAGATCACCAATCGCCTGATCCTGATCGAAGGCTTCCCAACCTATGGCGGGTTAGCCGGTCGTGACCTGGAAGCCATTGCCCGGGGACTGGAGGAGGTCCTGCAGGAGGATTATCTGGCCTATCGTATCTCCCAGGTTGAAGAACTGGGTGATCGCCTGATCGAAGCCGGGGTTCCTATCCTAAGACCCACCGGTGGCCATGCGGTCTATTTGGATGCCAAGAATTTTCTACCCCATGTCCCTCAATCTGAGTTTCCCGGTGTAGCCCTGACTGTTTCCATGTATACCCATGCTGGAATTCGAGCAGTTGAGATCGGCAGTCTTATGTTTGCTCAAGAAGATCCCAAGACCGGGGAAATCCGCTATCCGGATCTGGAGCTGGTGCGTCTGGCCATTCCCCGCCGAGTTTACACCAATAGTCAGATGCAATATGTGGCTGAAAATATTATTGAGTTGTATCAGGATCGGGAAAGCATCAAGGGCTATGAGATTGAATACCAGGCACCGGTTTTACGGCACTTCACCGCGAGACTCAAACCGCTGGAATAGCCCCCCATCCGAAAAAATCATGTTACATCAGGATCGGCATTTCGATGAACTCAATGTCCTTTTTGCCGAGGCCCCAAAAACAGATTTTTATTTGATCAACAGCATCTTCTGGCTGTGGGTTTCAGAACCGGCCTGAACCGTGGCAAAATAGATACCTGCACCCACTGGCTGACCCGCTGAATTCAATCCTTCCCAAAGGGTTTCGTGGGTTCCCGGTTGCATAGATCTGACCTCCCATGAACGGATTTCCCGGCCCTGGATATCGGTGATCCTGATCTGGACATCGGTCTGTCTGGCGATTTGATAAGCAATATGGGTCGAGGGATTAAAGGGATTTGGATAATTTGCAAACAGTTTAAAACCATCGATCATTAATCGAACATCTTCCAACACAATAGTAGTGGTCTTGGCAACAGCCGAATAGGGAATATCGGTCAAGCGATAATCATATTTGACATCAGGTTTAGCGGAACCATCCACAAAAGCATAGTCAGTCCGGGATGTACTGCTACCCTGTCCTTCCAGTTCAGAATGGGTGGTATGGTCAGCCAGTAACTTCCAGTCAGCAGTATGACCTGCCCGGCGGGACAGACTGAAGCCCTGGTTCTCGAATTCACTCTC
>JAYEKW010000018.1 GCA_034716895.1 Candidatus Neomarinimicrobiota bacterium | reverse complement strand
TTTAGCAAATTTTTACAGAACAAGCTGATTTTCACCAAATATTCTCCTATATTCCAGATCGAAAAATGGAGGACTTATGATTGAATATGATGAACATATTGACGACGAACTGAAGACTATGAATGAGGGGGAATCCTCAATTAAGAAGTCTGCTACTGAAGCCATTCATCTTGATGCCCCCATCACAACAGTTAAACTGAGAAAACCTGTGACAATTGCAGGTGAAACAAGTGTAGCTGATTGCCTGGAACTGATGAGAGAAGAACGGATAGGTTGTCTTCTGATCACAGAAAACAAGCAGGTTGTGGGTATTTTTACCGAACGAGATATAATCAGAAGAATTGTTGGAAAGAATTTGGCTCACAAAGATATTAATGTCAGTGACTACATGACATCAGACCCCGATACCTTAACAGAAGATGCACCGCTGGCTTTTGCCCTGAACTACATGGTTCTGGGTGGCTATCGACACGTTCCCATTGTTGATGAAAATAATTCTCCAGTGGCCTGCTTATCAATTAAAGATGTTATCAAGCATATCGGGAATCATTACTTCAGCGAAATTGTGAATTTACCACCCACACCGAAGAATCCTGGTTGGGCAACTGTGGATGGTGGCTGATCAATAGTTTTACTGCTGGGTAATAAGAGAATATTTGTATCGTTTTGAATCAATTTCCTGATATTGCTGAACTACAGGCAGTTCTATTTGACTTTGATGGCGTTGTTGTTCAAAGTGAGGATGTTTACGATCGTGTAACCGAAAAACTAGCGGCTCACTATGATGCGGAAATTCCATCGTCTTTCTGTAATGAAAACCGAGGCATCGCAATAGCGCTTTTTTATCAACGATTCAAGACCGCCATTAAGCTGAATATTGGTGATCGTGAACTGGAGGAAAATTGTCGCAGGATTCTTTGGGATGAATTTTCAACTTCCGTCCAATTCACCCAGGGTTTTAACCAGTTTTTCGACAAAATTCGAGGACAAGTGCCTCAAGTCGCTTTAGTGACAGCTACTTCCCGCCCTCTGATAGAGAAGATATTCCAAAGCTCAAATATCACAGTTGATTTTGATCAAATTGTAACGGCCAATGATGTTAAAAGAGATAAACCGGCTCCGGATCCTTACCTCATGGCCTGTACACTATTGGGGGTTAAGCCAGGTCGTGCTTTGGTTATCGAAGATTCACCAACAGGTTTACGTTCGGCCACAGAAGCGGGTTGTCAAACAGTTGGAATCACCACAAGTTGCGATCGGGAATCTTTAAAAGAGGCGAATTTTGTTGTTGACAGCTTCGGTGAACTCGAAGAACTTTTAACCATTGTGTAAGGAAAGTGAATGAGTTGGTATAAACAGTTTGATCTGATGTGGGTTCCTGTTCTTGATTTCGAAAGAGCGAAGTCTTTTTATTCGGAAGAGCTTGAGTTTGAAATGGTGTTGGAAGACCAGAATTCAAGTTGGGCTGAGTTTCAGATCAGTCCCGGCGCCAAGATCGCCATTCACGGTGTTAAGGTGACCAATGCGAACCCCATCGGTGCGTTGGTTCTGGACGTAGACAACCTTGAGAAATCGGAACTCTGGCTTAGAGGCAAAGGTATCAAGCTTACAGATAAAGAAGAAATACCCGGTTTAGCTAAACTGGCATCATTTACAGATCCCGATGGTAATGTTATTCAACTAAGCCAATCGTTGGTAGGGTAATCAACTTTTTATGAGCACTATCATTCTGGATTCAGCCATGGGAACTCGCCTCGAAGAAATGGGGCATAAGCTATCTGCTCCACTCTGGTCGGCAACCGTGCTGCAATCTGATCCAGATGATATTGTTAAGATCCATAAAGACAATATTGAAGCCGGGGCTCAAGTTATTACAACGAACACTTTCAGGACTACACCCTATTCATTACACCAGGCCGGTTTATCTGGTGTGGATGCTCACACCCGCGCACGAGCGCTAACCCTCCTGGCGATCAGGTTAGCCTGGAAAACGGTTAAAGAGTCTGGCAAGGACATCAAAATTGCGGCAGCAATCGCTCCCCTGGCTGATTCCTGGAGGCCCCAGGATTTCCCCGGAAATATTATCTCCCGCCCCTGGCATGACGCCCAGTTGGACAATCTAGCCCATAATTCGACAGATATCCTGCTCCTGGAAAGTATGAACTCGGCCAGGGAAGCAAAAGGTTTGACCGAACTTGCTCTGCGATATGAAAAACCGGTATGGGTCTCTTTTTCATTAAACCCAGAGGGACAGATTTATAACGGAGATGAATTGATGACGACTGCTGCATTTCTTGAAAAAAAAGGTGTGTCAGCTATCGGTGTGAATTGTTCAAGTTTTGAAGCTTCGCTAATAGCTTTAAAGTCTCTTAGAGAAGTCGTGTCCATTCCCCTGCTGGCTTACCCCAGTGTCGAACTTGGTGGTCCGAAGAAAAAGAAAAGAAAAATATCCCCTGAAGATTTTGTGGCCTGGGCTGATACTGTCAAAGAGATCGGTGTTGAATTCATCGGTGCCTGTTGCGGGTCTGATCATACCTACATCAAAGCCTTGGCGGATCACAATAGTATCTGATTCACTCCGCTTGCTGGATCAAAACAACTTTACCAATAAATTACTCCTCTGGTTTCACACAGAACGCGCTTCTGTTGCCGTTCCGGGAAGAACTGAATCAGATCCTTATGCTATCTGGATAGCAGAAGTTATGCTTCAGCAAACCCAGGTTACAACAGTTTGGCCATATTACCGGAAATGGTTCACGGATTTCCCTGAAATCACTGATCTGGCAGAAGCCAGCCTGGACCACGTGCTTAAGCTTTGGGAAGGTTTAGGTTACTATTCCAGAGCTAGAAATCTTCATAAAGCAGCGAACTATATTTTAGAAGAATTTGAGGGTCGTCTGCCATCATCGGTTGACCAACTGCTGAAAATTCCAGGTATTGGTCCCTATACTGCTGCAGCGATAGCCAGTCTGGCTTTTGGTCAGGCTGTTCCGTTGATCGATGGTAATGTCCTGCGGGTTTTTTCCCGACTGGAACGAATTAATGAAAACATTACCCGGCCTCAGATCAAAGCGATTCTCAGAGATCAGCTGAGTCAGTTAATTTCTGTTGAGCAGCCAGCGGCTTTTAATCAGGGACTAATGGATCTGGGACGGGTGATCTGCACTCCCAAACATCCCAATTGTGAAAGTTGTCCAATTGCAAAAGTTTGTGGCGCATTTCAAGCAGGTCGCGTGGAAGACTATCCGGTGAAACCCAGGAAATCGGCAATTCCTCACTATAACATAGTGATCGGTCTCATTAAAAAAGATGGACAAATTCTAATCCAGAAGCGACCACCCCGAGGATTGCTGGGCGGATTATGGGAGTTTCCTGGTGGCAAGATCGAACGAGGTGAAAGTCCTGAGGTCGCCTTGCTGAGAGAGATCAAGGAAGAAACGACTCTTGAAGTTGAGTTGGCAGAGACAATCGGAACCATCCGCCATGCTTATACTCATTTCAGGATTACTCTGGTGGCATTTTTTTGCGACTGGCGCAAAGGTGAGGCCAAAACTCATGCTGCCACCGAGAACCGTTGGATCTCAATGAATGAGCTTGACCAATTTGCTTTTCCAAAAGCCAATCTGAAAATCCTGGAGCTGTTAAAGCGTTGATTTGTAATAAATGCGCAACGCAATTATTACCACGCGGAAATAGCTATAATAAATTATTTATGAGCCCCTTTCCGGTTAGTGTTGAAGGCGCTGAATCCGGGGTGTATATTTGCCGTCAAATTTGACAAGCACACCCTGTCGAACCGTGTGATGACAACAACAATTGAATGAATTGAAACCAAAGGTTCAGGACAATAGAATTATGACAAAAATGTTTCAGGCAGGACCTCAAGGGAAAAATATTAAATCTGATTGCCAGGTTCTCTATTACCCCGGGTCAGAACCGCTGAAAATCAAAATCGAAAGCAAAGTTCAAGTTCTGTTTTCGAAGGCGATCCGCGAGTTAGCGGAAACGACACTGGCGACATTAGGAGTTAAAACAGGTGTCGTTCAGATCAAAGATTTTGGAGCCCTTCCCTTTGTGATGATGGCGCAGATCGAAACGGTTGTAAAACGAGCACATCCCGAGCTGAAAAATGAAGCTCTCCCGGCCCTGAAGGAGCATGCCAGGTATGCAACATCACCCGGTCGCTTTCGCCGTAGTCGTCTTTATCTGCCGGGTAACCAGCCCAAATTATTTTTGAATGCAGGTATCCATAAACCGGACTGCATTATTCTTGATCTGGAAGATTCTGTCCCTCCAGCCGAAAAAGATGCCGCGCGATACATGGTCAGAAATACACTTAGAACTCTTGATTTCTTTGGATCAGAGCGTTTGGTGCGTATTAACCAGGGTGAGCTGGGTATGCAAGATCTGGAAGCCATTATTCCTCATAACGTACATGTGATCCTCTTACCCAAAGCTGAAACAGCCGAGCAAGTGATTGCCATGGATCAAAAAGTGCAGGAGATTCTCAAGCGGGAAGGGATCGATCGTCCCGTCTACTATATGCCTATTCTGGAAAGCGCCCTGGGTGTTCTGAATGCCCATGAGATTGCCATGGCCAGTAAATTCAACGTAGCACTTGCCATGGGACTGGAAGATTATACAGCAGATATAGGAACCGAAAGAACATTGGAAGGTAAGGAATCATTTTTTGCCCGCTCCATGTTGGTCAATGCTGCCCGGGCTGCCCGACTCCAGCCTATTGCCACAGTTTTTAGTGATGTAAATAATGAAGAAGCTCTGCGAGCCAATGTGCGAGAGAATAAATCACTGGGTTTTGATGGTATGGGCTGTATCCACCCCCGACAAATCAAACCGATCCATGAAGAATTTGCCCCAAGTGAAACAGAGATCACAAAAGCCAAACGGATCATTATGGCTGCTGACGATGCTGAATCACGAGGTCTTGGTGTAGTGGCCGTTGGCTCAAAAATGATCGATCCACCTGTAGTGAAACGAGCTGAACGAACGATTCGCATGGCAGTAGATACTGGTATGCTTCCGGATAACTGGAAGACAGAAGCTTAACCACAGAATGCACAGAGATCACAGAGATTGTTAATGGTCAAAGATCCAATCGTATGAGTAAAGAAGAATTAGCAAAGCTCAATGAATTATCAGAGATAATCATCGGTGCGGCGATTGAAGTGCACAGAAATCTCGGACCAGGATTATTTGAGTCAACGTATGAAGCCGCCCTGTATTATGAATTAAGTGTGCTAAAAAATCTACAGGTTCTACAACAAGCACCTATAAATGTCATCTATAAGGGTCAGAAACTAAGTGTTGGTTACCGAATTGATCTTCTTGTTAATGATCTAATCATTGTGGAATTAAAAGCCGTTGAGAAGATTTCCGATGTACACCTGGCTCAAACATTGACTTATCTAAAACTAAGTAACAAACATCTGGGCTTGATCATTAACTTTAATGTCAAACTACTGAAAGACGGAATTAAGAGAGTACTAAACAATATATAGCTCGATACTCTCAACTTCTCTTTAGCAGCAAAATGGAAAAGATTAAATAAATATGGATTCGAACCTCAACTCACCAGAGATAAGCACAAGCAAGCTTTACCAGACATTTTACTCCGTGTCCTCTGTGATCTCTGTGGTTTAAAAAAAGGTTAACGATGAAAAAAAAGTATGAATTTGTAAAGAATGCTGCTGGACGACTGGTGCCGACAGAAGTTAACGGTAAAAAGCAAGTCCCTTTCCAGGGAGTTCATGGCTACAAGCCGGAAGGCCGCAAAGCCGCACCACTTATAGCTACCTGTTCAGATTATCCCATGGATGGCAATAAAGTGGTGGGTTCTCTTAAGGAAGCTTTGCAGAAAGCTGGATTGAAGGACGGCATGACCATTTCATCACACCATCATTTCCGCAATGGTGACTTGATCATGAATCAGGTTTTTGATGCTGCAGCCGACCTGGGTGCAAAAGACTTGATGTGGTTCCCCAGCGCTGCATTCCCTTGTCATGAACCCATGACAAAACACCTGGACAGTGGGGTGATCCATCATATTGAAGGCTCCTTGAATGGTCCCCTGGGTAAATATGCTTCAGAAGGAAAAATGGATGGTTTGGCCGTCCTGAGATCCCACGGTGGTCGCTGGCAGGCAGTCCAGGATGGTGAGGTTCATATCGATATTGCGGTGATCGCAGCTCCTACTGCAGATCAGCTTGGAAATGCCACCGGAGATCGAGGACCTTCAGCTTGCGGTCTGCTCGGATTTGGCCTGGTAGATTCACAATATGCTGATAAAGTTATTGTTGTCACAGATAATCTGGTTCCGTTTCCTTGTATTCCCTGGCAGATCCAGGGGCAAAATGTGGACTATGTAGTAGTCCTTGATAAAGTTGGTGAACCAGAAAAGATCGTTTCCGGAACCACTCAACTGACCAAATCCCCCGACCGTCTTTATATTGCAGAATTGACCGCTGAGTTTGTTAAGGCAGCCGGAATAATGCAGGATGGCTTCAGTTTTCAGGGTGGAGCAGGCGGAACCTCTTTGGCTTTTGCCATCTACTTAAAGGACATGATGAAAAAAGCTGGAATCAAAGCTCGGTTTGTGCGAGGTGGCTCAACCAAATATCTGGTGGAGATGCTGGAAGAAGGTCTTACTGATTATGTATTGGATGGTCAAACATTTGATCTGGAGGGCGTCCGATCCATGCGGGAGAATGAAGGTCATGTGAATACATCGCCCTTCACCAGTTACAACTGGCATGGAAAAGGTAATTTTGCCTCCATGGTGGATGTGGTTGTTTTGGGCGCAACAGAGGTTGATGTAAATTTTAACGCCAATGTTGTGACGCATTCAGATGGACAAATGTTGCATGGGATCGGTGGTTGGCAGAATTGTTTATTCAGCAAATGTACTATCCTGCCCATTCCAGCTTTCCGGGATCGAATTCCGGTAATTGTTGACGAAGTAACCACCATTGTGGGCCCAGGGGAACTTGTTGATGTGATTGTTACCGAGCGCGGTATTGCCATAAATCCTTTACGGAAAGACCTGATTGAGGCCACCAAAGACAGTGGTTTGCCCATTCGTACCATTGAAGAACTAAAAGCTGAGATTGATGACCTCATCGGCGGTGTACCCCAGAAACCCAAGCTTACAGATGAACCAATTGGAGTAGTGAAGTGGGTTGATGGGACGGTGATTGATACGATTTTTAAAATAGAAAAATGAAGTAAGTAAAATTCCTTACTTAAATATATTCACCTCCCCGATTCTTTGAATCGACCCTCCTCAAGGAGGGTAAATGAGATAAGTTATGACTGTACCTGAACACCTATTAAAAAGAAGTAAACAGCTACGAGATAAACAGACTCCAGCTGAAAATGTTTTGTGGTCTTTGTTAAGGGACAGGCAGTTAGGTGGTTTTAAGTTTAGACGGCAACATGTTATTTTCAGTTATATCGTAGATTTCTGTTGTTATGCAGAAAAATTAATCGTGGAGCTGGATGGCGCTTATCATATGGCGATAAAAGCAAAGGAACACGACAATCAGAGAGAAGCCTTTCTAAGCGCAAATGGATATCGAATCATTAGATTTAAAAATGTTGATGTTTTCGATCAACAGGAACAAGTCCTGCAAACAATATTGGCATATATAAAGCAGGTCCCCAGTCAGGGCAGTGCATTAATCTCCCCTCGGGGAGATGTCACAACGGGTCGGGACAGAGAGGGTTCCTCGACTAGAAAAAGACCAACTATTTAATAAACAAAGTGGAGAAAACATGAGAGATAAAGTTTTAAAAATCTGGCCGGAAATTAACTGGATCAAAGACGATGAGTTGAGAGAGAAAACCCTGGATGCGTGGGTTTGGGCCATTGAAAATAGCGTTCTGAGTCCAGAGGATCTGGAAGTGATTCCCTTCTCTTTGCTTATTAAAGATGTGGATGTCTCGTTTATGAATCATAAACGAACTTGTGTTCAACTTGCTGTGGATATTGCCAAGCGCATGCAGGAGAATTTTGGTGATTCCATGCAGATTGATATGGATATCCTGATCTCAGGTGCTATCCTTATTGATATTGGTAAATTGCTTGAATACGAGATGCAGGATGGTAAGCTGGGTACAAGTTCCATGGGCAAGATCGTGCGCCATCCCTTTAGCGGTGCCTCAATTGCGTTCAAGTTTGGATTACCACCTGAGGTTCAGCATATTATCGGTACCCATTCGAAAGAGGGTGATCTGGGTATGCGGACAACCGAATCCATCATTGTTCACCATGCCGATTTTGTTTCCTTCGAGCCCTTTAAGGCATAAGGGCACAGAAGCGCTGAGGTCGCAAAGAGATCAAAGAACAAAAAAATCCGTGCAATCCGTGCAATCAGTGGTTGCTTAATTGAAAGGACAACACACATGTTTCGTATAGTAATTATGGTGCTCTTTGGGGCTAATCTGCTTTTTGGTCAGATCCAATTCACTCTACCATCAGTGGCGGCTGTTGATGATCCCCTGGCAGTGAAATATAATCCGGCCGGTCTGGCATTTAACGAACATACTGAAACCATGATGTTCGGACATTTTGATGGCAGCTCTTTCACCAAAGACTTTGCCTACTACAGCCAGAATAAGGCTACTGGATTCGGTTATCAGTGGGATGTGGTTTCCGCAAAAAACATCTGGAGCTTTGGTCAGGGAATAAAGATTAACGAATCTCACGCTATTGGATTTAGCTATTCATATGATGATTCGAAGTGGGGAGAAGGACGCTTTGATGTGGCCTGGATGCATCGTCCGCTGCCCCTGCTGGCAGTTGGCGCCAGCCTGCAGAATGCCTGGTCAGGAATGGATGAATTCGTCAAACTGAATAGTGGTGTTGCTTTTCAAAACCGGAATGGTCGCTGGGGTGCCGGCTTTGAGTTTGGAGTTGTCCGAGACGATTCCGGTTCAGAATTAGACTATGTAACCAGTCAAGCCGTGAGCTTTTTTGTAGAACCAGTGGAAGGTTTGCGGGTAAATGCATTCGCTGACTTGAATAACACAAGTAGCGTTGGCATATCCTTAAGTTTTCTCATGCCGGACTTCGGTGTTGAAAGCCATGGTGTCTCTGATAAGATGAACTCTCAAACCATTGGTTTCAGGACAACGGTCAATCCCTATCGTTCTGTTTTTGATAAAAAACCAGTCAAAAAAGATGAAAAGACCTACATCAGAATAAAACTGGATGGATTACTCATTGAAGAACCTGAAGTAAAAAAACCCAATATCCCATTCAAGATCGATCTGAATATTCCCTTTATTGGTGAATCGGTGGTCTATGGCAAACAGCTAAAAAAATTCATCGATCAAATACAGGAATATACGGATGATCCTGATATCCACGGAATGGTCATCGATCTGGGACATTTCAGAGGTGGTTTTAGCAAAATATCTGAAGCCCGCTTAGCTTTTCAACGTTTTCATGATGCGGGTAAGCAGATCATTGTTTATAGCAAATTCGGCCTGTCGAATCCCACCACATATTTGCTGTCAATGGCTGATGAGATTTATATTCACGAAATGGCAGGTGTTGATCTACGAGGCCTGGCAATGGAAGTGACCTTCTTTCGCGGATTACTCGACACCCTTTCAATTGTCCCGGAAGTTTGGCGGGTGAGTCCCTTTAAAACAGCCGCAGACCCCTTTCTACAGGATAAAATGTCTGAAGCCATGCGCACAAATTATTCTCAGTTGCTCCAGAGTGTCTATGATCAGTTTGTGGCCGGTATTGCAGCAGGTAAAGATTGGTCCGAGGAGCAAACTATAGAGGTGATCAATAGTGGCCCCTACATGTTGCTAGAGGATGCTATCGCTGCTGAATTGATCACTGGAAGTATGTATCCAGATGAGTTTGATGATTACATCAAAGATCTGAACGATGGAAAAATAACCATTATTAAACCTAAAAAGAGAAAAGATGTTTCGCCTTATCAGTATGCCTGGCGTGATGATAAGGTTAAAAATAAAATAGCTGTGATCTATGCTGTTGGCGGGATTGTCAGTGGCAAAAGCAAGCCGGGTCCTTCTGGATCAAAGAATATGGGTGATGAAACTATTGCTGGAGCTATCAAAGCAGCCCGTGAAGACAAAAGTATAAAAGCGATTGTCTTGCGGATCGATAGTGGCGGTGGTTCTGCCCTGGCTTCTGATATTATGTGGCGCGAAGTGCTTAAAGCTACGGAAACAGACTCAGCCAATATCAAACCCTTTATTGCTTCCATGTCTGATGTGGCCGCCTCAGGTGGCTATTACATTGCTTGCCAGGCCGATAGTATTATTGCCTATCCGTCTACAATTACAGGCTCTATTGGGGTTATCGGGATGCGTTTAAACTTCTCTCAGCTAAAAGAGCGGTTCGGGATTCACGCTGAAGGCATTAAAATGGGTGACCATGCTGATTTTGGCAGCGGTAGTCGTCTGGCTACAGATGAAGAAGATGAGATGATTTTGGCTTCCATCAATGATGTCTACATCAAATTCAAGGAACGTGTTCTTAAAGGACGGGATGCTCTTGATGACATAGAGCGCCTGGATAGTCTTGCCCTTGGTCGAGTTTGGACGGGGACAGATGCGAAGGAATATGGTCTTATTGATGAAGTCGGTGGTTATTACGATGCCATTGAATTGGCCAAGCATGCAGCTGGTATCACTGGCGATGTTGAGATCGTTGAATTGCCTAATTATCAATCCAAAATGGATTTCAAAAAATTAATAGGCGGGGATGCCAGTATTGACCTGGTCTCGATGCAGGTTCTGGAATCGATCAAGGTCATGGATATTATTCCCATCCTTGAAGGAGGCGAGATTCAAATGATCATGCCAGTTAAGATCGACATTAAATAAAAAAGGAATTGATATGTCACAAAATTTAATTGAGAAGATCGCCCAGAAATATGCTGTAGACCTGGAAAAAGATCACACCGTTCAGAGTGGAGATTTTTTATCTATTTCCCCAGCTCATGTTATGACCCATGATAACACCGGTGCCGTTATGAATAAGTTTAAAGCAATTGGTGCCACAAAGATATCAAATCCGCGTCAGCCGGTTTATGCCTTGGACCATAATGTTCAGGACAAGAGCGAAGAAAATCTGAAGAAGTATGCTGGCATTGAGGCTTTTGCCAAAGAAATGGGGGTTGATTTTTATCCAGCTGGTCGTGGTATTGGCCATCAGATCATGTGCGAGGAAGGCTATGTCTGGCCAGGTAGTATGGTAGTGGCTTCAGATAGTCACTCTAATATGTATGGTGGTCTTGGTGTGCTGGGGACGCCCATCGTCAGAACAGATGCCGCCGCGATCTGGGCGACAGGGAGAACCTGGTGGCAAGTCCCGCCAGTTGCCAAGGTAGAGCTCACCGGAAAGTTAAAGCCCGGTGTTACTGGAAAAGATGTTATCATCACCCTGGCCGGACTGTTCAATCATGATGAGGTGCTGAATCATGCTCTGGAATTTGTAGGTGACGGACTGTCATCGCTAAGTATTGATCAGCGATTGACCATTGCCAATATGACCACTGAATGGGGTGCTTTGGCTGGAGTGTTTCCCATTGATAATGTGACCTATCAATGGCTTGAAGATCGTATTTTGTTTGTGGAAAAAAGAGGTTTATCTGGCATCCCATCAGATGCTGATGCCTCAAACGGTATTTCTCCTCGAATGAACTTTGAGCACATTTCCAAGCTAAAACAGAAAGCTCCCTATGCTGATCCTGATGCTTTTTATGCCAAAGAATTGACGCTGGATCTAGCTACCGTTGAACCCAATATTGCTGGTCCTGATAATGTGAAAACCATGACAGCCGCCAAAACCATGGAACAGTCCAAGCTCAAGATCCAGAAAGCCTACCTGGTTTCCTGTGTCAATAGTCGGGTTGAGGATCTGGCGGAAGCAGCTCGAACGATCGAAGGACAGAAAGTGGCTGATGGGGTTGAGCTTTATGTGGCGGCTGCTTCAAGTGAAGTTCAGGCGGAGAGTGAGACTCGGGGTGACTGGCAAACCTTGGTAAATGCCGGAGCTATAACCCTGCCACCAGGATGCGGACCCTGTATCGGCCTGGGTGTTGGTCTTCTGGAGGAAAATGAAGTGGGTATCTCTGCCACCAATCGAAATTTCAAGGGACGCATGGGAGCGAAAAGCGCTAAAGCTTATCTGGCATCTCCAGCTGTTGTGGTTGCTTCAGCCGTTGCTGGACATATTGTCTCACCCTACGAATACAACGAGGCTAAACCCCAGGGCAATATCAAGACCAATGAAAAGCCGACTGGTGAGGCTAAAGCTGTTTCGATTCTGGATGGATTTCCCACAGAGTTGAAAGGGAACATCCTGTTCTGTCACCAGGATAACCTGAATACGGATGGTATCTATCCCGGAAAGTACACCTATATCGATGATTTCACGCCGGAACAACAGGCTGGTGTTGTCATGGAAAATTATGACACAGATTTTGTTAATATGGTTGAAAAAGGTGACTTCCTGGTGGGTGGTTTCAATTTTGGAACTGGTAGTTCACGGGAACAGGCTGCTACTGCCTTAAAATATCGGGGAATCTCCCTGGTGATGGCGGGTTCATTCAGTGAAACCTATAAACGGAACGCCATTAACAATGGGTTTATGGTTCTGGAAGCTCCTGAATTGGTCAAAGATCTGTTGGAAGCTCATGGTCGCGATAAACTCACTGTTGCTACGGGAATTACAGCCACCATGGATTTTGGAAAAGCAACTTTAACTTATAATGGCAAGACCTATACATTAAGTCCGGTTGGTGCTGCTGCCCAGGAACTGGTGTTGACTGACGGCCTGGAGAACTGGGTAAAAGGCAGGTTATAAGTAAAAAGTTATCATTGTAAACGCAAAATATATTGATATATTGCGATTACAAACGCAAAAAATAATGATATATTGCGCATGATGTGAGTTGGATTATGGTCAGAAGGTACCTACAAGAGAAAATAACAGCTTCTTTTTCCCGAGGCAAAGCCATCGTATTAATGGGGGCTAGACAAGTAGGTAAAACCACTTTGGCAAAAACGATTTCTACCCAAGTTGGTCTCAAAACTCTATGGTTAAACGGGGATGAACCTGATGTACGAAAGTTGCTTACAAATACGACTTCAACTCAATTAAAAAGCTTGATTGGCTCTCACGAGCTTCTGGTTATAGATGAAGCGCAAAGAATCACAAATATCGGTCTTACTTTAAAATTGATTGTAGATGAAATCCCCTCAGTGCAGGTTGTAGCAACGGGTTCGTCTTCTTTTGAACTTGCAGATAGAATTAGTGAACCCCTTACGGGCAGGAAAGATGTGTTCTATCTGTTTCCACTCTCGTATCAAGAATTGTGTGGCCATACCAATGTATTGGATGAATCAAGAAACCTTGAGCACCGGATGATCTTCGGCTCATATCCAGATGTTATCAATAATCCAGGGGAAGAGATCAATATTCTCAGCCAATTGTCAGACAGTTATCTGTATAAAGATTTGTTTGCCTATGATAAGTTAAAAAAACCGGAAATTCTGGAAAAACTGTTACAGGCTCTGGCATTACAACTTGGTCAACAGGTTAGCTACAATGAACTAGGACAGGTTATTGGTGCAGATAATCAGACGGTTGAACGCTATATTTATCTACTGGAAAAATCATATGTCATATTTCGACTAGGGTCTTTTAGTCGAAATTTAAGAAATGAGCTTAAAAGATCGCGAAAGATCTATTTTTTGGACAATGGAATACGTAATGCGGTAATAAAAAATTATGCACCCTTAGCATTGAGGTCTGATACAGGAGCATTGTGGGAAAATTATCTTTTAAGTGAACGTTTAAAAGCTAACCAATATTCAAGACGTTGGGTAAACTCATATTTTTGGCGTACTCGATCACAACAAGAGATTGATTATCTTGAGGAAAGAGATGGTCAACTTGCTGCTTATGAGTTCAAATGGAACCCGAAAAAAAAAGCTCAAATCCCACCAATGTTTTCAAAAGCATATCCCCAAGCGGCATTCCAGGTTATTACACGAGATAACTATACGGAGTTCATTCAGACATGAATTTAGAGAGAGCCATTCAACCAGAGAAAATTAGAGTAAGGTTATAAGCATGGGCTTCACCACATTCTTAGTAAAGAAAACCACTCCCAAAGGCGTTGAGCCAGGTACCACTGCCTACCGGGGTCATGTTGGTATGCTGGAAGGGTGGGTTTCCATCTTTGGTAATTTTATTTTATTTGTGGTCAAGCTGATCTTTGGCTGGATGGTGAACAGTATTGCCCTGATTGCGGATGCTTTTCACACCCTCTCTGATGTGGGAACCTCTATCGTAGTAATCTTTGGCTTTAAAGTAGCCCAGAAACCAGCTGATAAAGAACACCCTTTTGGTCATGGTCGGGCTGAAACCATTGCAACATTAACAATTGCAATTCTCATGGCCGTCGTAGCTTTTGAGTTTCTAAAGGGCGCGGTAGATCGTCTCTTCTTTTCTGATGTTGATATTGATGTAAGCAAGCTGGATTGGCTGTTTATTGGAGTAATAACCCTGACAGCAGCGGGGAAGGCCTGGATGGCTCATTTTGCTTATCAGCTGGGAGATCTTATTGATTCCGACGCCTTACGGGGTGATGCCGTTCATCATAAAAGTGATGTTTATACCACCGTCCTGGTAATCTTGGCCTTGATCGGTGCTTATTATGGGATTCCATATGTAGATGGCATCATGGGCGTGGGCGTGGCAATCATGATTCTGCACGCTGCCTATGATATTGCCAAAGACGCCATCGATGATCTCCTGGGCAAACCTGCTACAGCTGAGTTCATTCAGCAGATTAGCGATATAGCTACATCAGTGCCTGGCGCCCGACAAGTCCACGATGTGGTTGTCCATAATTATGGAGACCAGAGTTTTATCTCACTCCATATTGAGATCGATGAAGCAACCTCGCCATCAGTAGCTCATCATATTGCTGATAACGTGGAGCACAAATTGGCTCATGAACTGAATGCTCAGGTGGTTACCCATACTGACCCGGTAGCCATATCAGGTGAATGTGTTAAAAAGGTTCGTCAAATTGTTGAAAGCATTCTGGCAACATTTGGTGAGCAATTCCGGATCCAGGACCTGCGGATCGTGGGTGAAAACCCCGTAGAGGCTATTTTATTTGAATTACCGGTTCCACCAGATTGTCACCAGAAGATCGAAATTGAGTCTGCCCTGCATGATGCTCTAGCTAAGATCTACCCACGAGCCGGGGTGATCATAGAGTTTAAAGCGCAGATGACAGAATAGCAAAGTAGCAAGGTAGAAAGGGACAGGGCGAAAATTGACAAGTGGTAATCCAAAAGTTAAGCTTCAGCATTTTACTGAGCTAGTCGTCTGGGAAATTATTGCTTTATCTAGTTTCCCTTGAAGTTATGTATTCCCCTCCTTTCAGGAAGGGTGGATCGCGAAGCGAGACGGAGTGGTTTTATCCTTGAAAAGATAATCGTATCAATAATTGTGGACCATCTAGATATTTATGAGAAAGAATAGAAGACTGCATCAAAGGACATCCTTAAAAAAATCATGACTAAATTTCCATACAAACACATCATCTGGGACTGGAACGGAACCCTTTTGGATGATTCCTGGCTCAGCGTTGCTGTGATCAACAAGGTGTTGGCTAAACGCAACATGCCCACCATTGATCATGAGCACTACACCAGTATCTTTGGGTTTCCAGTGATTGATTATTACAAAAGATTGGGTTTCGATTTTAAGGACGAATCCTTTGAAATTATTGGAACTGAATTTATTGATGGATATGAAGCTCAAAAATTTGAGCTGGAGCTCCATGATCAAGTCCCACAGGTACTGAATTCACTGAAAAAGCTAGGCGTGACCCACTCCATCCTGTCAGCCTACAAACAAACCTTTTTTGAAGAATTAATCGATCATTTTAACTTAAATGATATGTTTATCAAGGTGATTGGTCTAGACAATCATTATGCCCATAGTAAAGTTGAAAATGGGATTCAATGGATGTTGGAACTGCCCTTTGAGAAGTCGGAAGTTCTTTTCGTGGGAGATACAGAGCACGATTTTGAAGTGGCAGAAGCAATTGGCATAAATTGTGTCTTAATCCCAGGAGGCCACCAAACCAGAGAAGTGTTGGCGAAATCCAGCGCGATTATTTTAACAGAACTAATGGAAATACCGTTATTGACACAAAGACTCGAAGTTTCACAGAAATCAAATTAGTGTATCTTTGTGACTTAGTGCCTTGGTGGCTACAATATGAAAGTGCTACAGAGAAGTATAAATATTAATTATTCAATATCAACGAAGGAGAAAATCGTGTCAAAAAGAACAATCGTAAGTATGCCCGGTGATGGGATTGGAAAACCTGTTTTAGATGAAACCATTCGCGTCCTGGATGCAGCTGGATTTGAAGCAAACTATGTAGAAGGTGATATTGGTTGGGAGTTTTGGCGGAGTGAAGGAAATCCACTTCCTCAGCGTACTTTAGACCTCATTGCTGAACATAAAATCGGCTTATTTGGTGCTATTACATCCAAGCCTAAAGATGAAGCCTTTGAAGAACTTTCACCTGAGTTAAAGGAAAAGGGGTTGGTTTACTCAAGTCCCATCGTTGGATTGAGACAGCATTTTGGTCTGGATATTTGCTTACGTCCCTGTCGCACCTACAAGGGTAATCCCCTGAACTTTATTCGCCGAGCAGCTGATGGTGGTGTGGATGAACCAGAAGTTGATGTGGCCATTTTCCGTCAGAATACTGAAGGTCTTTATGGTGGCGTAGAGTGGAGCAATCCACCAGCCCAGGTGCATGATGCTTTGATGACCCACCCTAAATTTGTATCAAACTTTGGCGATACACCCATTGAAGAAGTCTCTGTTTCGACCAGGATCTTCACCAAGAAAGCAACTGAGCGTATCTTGCGGGCAGCCTTTGAACACGCCAGGAAATACGACTATAAATCCGTTACGGTTTGTGAAAAACCCAATGTGATCCGCGAGACATCCGGTATGATGTACAAGATGGCTCAACAGATACAGAAAGATGACTTCCCGGGAATTGAACTATGGAATACCAACATTGATGCGCAAATGATGTGGTTGACCAAGAATCCTGAAAATTATGGTGTCATTGTTGCTGGAAACATGTTCGGTGATATTGTTTCTGATGGGTTTGCCGGTTTGATCGGTGGACTGGGCTTCGCCTGTAGTGCTCAATACAATCCTGAAACGGGCATTGGTGTCTTTGAGCCAACGCACGGATCAGCACCGAAATATGCTGATTATCCCACATCCATTGTGAATCCTATTGCCATGGTTGAATCCGCCTGCATGATGCTGGACTTTATTGATGAGCAGGAAATTGCCACCAAGATCCGTAAAGCCGTTGCTGAAGTTGTATCAGAAGGAAAAGTACGGACCTACGATATGGCCAAGATGACTGGCAAAGCAGATGTGGTTGAAAAAGGCGCTGCCTCAACTGTTGAAATGGCAGATGCCATCATAGCAAAACTTTAAACAAACCACGGATTACTCGGATTTCACAGATTAATGGTTTTTAGAGACAAGAAACTTGTACACGAGGATTTGACATATAAGATTATAGGTTGTGCATTTGAAGTTCATAAGGAGCTGGGTCCTGGTTTTCTGGAGTCGGCTTATGAAGCTGCAATGAAAATCGAGTTGAAAGCTGATAATCTTGAAGTGATATCTCAGAAACAATTTCCCTTGATCTATAAAGGGGTCAAGATTAAAGATTTTTTCTGTGATCTGGTTGTTGAAGACAAGGTAATTGTAGAACTGAAAGCGATCTCAAGAATAACTGATATTGAGAGAGCCCAATTGCTCAATTATTTAAAAGTTACAGGTATTAAAGTTGGCTTGATAATAAATTTTGGACAAACCTCACTTAAACATGTGCGTATGGTATTATAGGCAGTAAAACTATAAATACAATCCGTGCAATCAGTGTAATCAGTGGTTGCATTTAAAAAGGAGTAAGAATTGGAAAAATCAATCGCAAGACAAATGGCCGAGTTTGCTGTCGGGTTAAAATATGAAGACCTTCCGGAAGATGTCATTTATGAGGTAAAGCGTTATCTCTATGATTCTATCGGATGCGCTTATGGAAGCATGAGCACTCATGATGTAAAATCCATGCTGGAGATCTATCAGGAAATGGGTGGAGCAAGCGAGTCAAAAGTGATCGGGTTTGGTGATGAAATGCCAGCTGTGAGTACAGCCCTGGTAAATTCATTGATGATCCGAGCTTTGGATTTTAATGATATTTATTGGAAAGATGATCCAAGTCATCCCAGTGATATCATTCCCGCCGCTTTATCTATGGCAGAAAAAGTGGATACCTCCATGAAGGATGTCATCGTGGCCATCGTTCTGGCTTATGAATTTGAAATGCGGATGTGTTTGTTTGCCAAGCCAGGTGTTCGTGAGCGCAAGTGGCACCATGCTACCCTGACTCAGTTTGTATCACCCGTTGTGGCCGGGAAAATGTTAGGTCTAACCGTTGATCAGATGGTGAATGCCATTGGTATAAATGGTTGTCATAATCACACCATTGGTTGTCCCACAGCAGGTGTTTTAACCATGATGAAAAACACAGTGGATCCCATGGCGGTTCAGGCCGGTGTATTTGCTGCATTATTGGCTCAAAAAGGTTTTTCTGGAACGGAAAAGGTTTTCGAAGGCAAAGAGGGTTTCATGGATGCCTTTGTGGGATGGGATGCCAAGAATGAAACTGAGAAGCCTACTGACATGGAAGGCCGTGACGGTATTTCGTCCTGGTCGTGGGATGTTGAAGCTTTAGTCGGTAACCTGGGAGAGAGCTACAAAATATTGGAATGCGGTATGAAAGCCTTCCCCACGGAAGCGTTGACCCACACGCATATCTCTTGTGCATTAAACGCCATGATCAAAAATAATTTGGATTATACGGATATTAAGGAAGTCAAGGTCACAGCTTTTGCTCAGGCTTACGACATTCTTTTTGATCCCACGAAATATCGTCCGGAATCCAGGGAAACAGCTGATCACTCATTACCATATTGTATGGCAGCGGCCATAGTGGATAAAAAGATCACAACCGGTTCCTTTTCTGATGAGAAGCTGAAGGATCCCAAGATCTTTGAAGTGATTGATAAGATCATTGGCGAGCCCTCACTGGAGTTTGAAAAGATGTTTCCGGCCAAACAGCCTTCAAGGGTTGTGGTAACAACCAATGATGGCCGTCAGTTTGAAGAATATCTGGAATATCCCAAAGGTGATCCCCGGGAGCCAATGACAATCGAAGATCTCACAAACAAGTTTAATAGTCTGGCCAATGGTGTGTTAAGTGAAGCCCGTTTGGTAGAGATCAAGGGTTTGATTTTTGATTGTGAAAAAGTCTCAGCTCGGGAGTTTATGTCAGCATTGGTGGTTTAAAAAACAAACCACGGATGACACGGATTTCGCGGATTAAGTCTTTGCGCCTGACTGGCGCAATTCTGATTAACTGCATGGACTTCTCCCCTGGGGGAGCTGGCTCGAATCCTGGCAGGCCTGGACTTGGGCCAGAGGGGGCTTATGAATAAACTGGCGGCTGAGCTTGTCGAAGCCCTCATTTAATTGACAACCCCTGCTTCGGCGAATATATTGCGCCCGCTTTTTGCGCCATTAAGAGGTTTTTCTCCCACTGTCATCCTGAGGCTCTCCAAGGATAGAAAATAAGAGAACGACGTCGCAAAAGAGTGTAAAACCGGATTCACTGCACCGCTGGCTCAATTGGTAGAGCAGTTGACTCTTAATCAATTGGTTCCAGGTTCGAGTCCTGGGCGGTGTACAAAACTAACCCCCTGTATATTAGGGGGTTACGTGTTTTTAGGGGTGGATATCATACCCGAATCACTCCCACCATTTCATCATATTTCATCGAATTATATGCAAATAATGGGGACATAGCGGGGAAGGTTTTTTCTGTGCGGGTAAAAAATGCGCCTGAGTGGAAAATCCGGAGGACTTCGGACACCGATTCCGGAAGTTACCGGACACCGATTCCGTTTTTTACCGGACAGTGATTCCAGAAGATATCGGACACTTTCGAGGTGTCGGCCGGAATAATATTTAAAACCCCCTTGGCGATTTCATTAGGGTTGCCAGTCTCCTGTTCAGGGTGAACATGTCCTCTTTTAAATAAAGAGGATATCTATGAGAAGAAAGACACTCAAGAACAGCCCGCCTCATCGCTGGGCAAGGAGATTAAAAATGAAACATATCCGCAAGATAATAGAGCTGCATGAGCTGACAGGTCTATCAGTTCGTACGATCAGGAATGCTCTGAATTTGCCTCGATCCACAGTCAACGACCACCTCAAGGCCTACAAAGCAAGTGACCTGAGCCTGGATCAGATCCAGACGCTGAATGATGATCAGATATACACGGCCCTGTTTGGTGAGAAGGCCAAGGGTTCAGACAGACCCTTACCAGACTTCGCTAAAATGAATACCGAGTTAAAAAAGAAACATGTAACCCGTTCCCTGCTATGGGAGGAATACCGTGAACAACATCCCGACGGGCTGGGCTACTCTCAGTGCTGTGAGCACTACCGCCTCTGGTCACAAAAGGTGAGCATCAGTATGCGTCAAGTGCATAAAGCTGGTGAGAAGATGTTCGTTGATCACGGTGGGCACTTCAAAATGGGCCACCCTGCTCGGTGGGCACTTGTTACCCCCCTCAAGTGGCCCAGTCTGACTTGACTTTTCAACATCAGAAGTGCTGTGGTCACTGGTGGATTGATCAATACTGTCAGCTGATAAAGCTGTTTACTCTCGTTCCCATTTCTTGCGATAGATTGAAATTGTATCACGGTGTATACCGGTGGTTCTCTTGATCTTACGGTTACTCCAGCCCAGTGTGATAATCGTTTGACAATGTCTTGTTTTTCCATCTTTAGAGTATTTCCCATCTATTTGGCTCTCCTTGTTTTTACAAAGAAAACCTAACGGTTTTTCGCTCTAAAGGTGGCCTGTTTTCAAGTGCCCCTTAGTGGCCCACTTT
>JAYEKW010000017.1:33171-52118 GCA_034716895.1 Candidatus Neomarinimicrobiota bacterium | reverse complement strand
GAAGGTAACTGAGTCCCAGGGTTAAGAGAGTCAATGCCACCCGTGTTATACCATTTTTACTTCAAACTGCGCGTTATCTTCTTCATCTTTTACAGTTCTGCTTCACTTAAAATTATAACCATAGCTATCAGTCTCCGCACTACATGCTACGCCCTGACAAGCCGCTATGCCTGCCTATGCCGAAGTCGGTCTCCGCGCAGGCAGGCATAAAATTTTAAGCTTACAGAACAGCAAAACTTGTCTCCCGTAGCGTGTAAAGCGTAGGGTGATATTTTGAACCTATGCGCGCCCTCTGAAGTACAAATGGTATTAATGCTCTTTCTCTAAAAAAATATCCGATTGAGGGAGATGCCCGATTTGCCACGGCGTAGCTCCAAAGGAGTGAAGTGGGGAGAGTAGGGGGCTTCAATGGTTAAAAAAACATTCTATTTGACCATTGATAGAGTTCTGATCTGCGCTTTATAAACCTCCCGAAATCCCACAAAAACTGCATCATACTGACCTGACTTAAAATCGGGGAAAGTATTTTCAACGGTATGAAATTGACCATTTTCGAAAATAAGAGTCGGATCAGCATAAATCCCCTGGTCTAGATAGATTTTATGACCATTATATTTGGCTGAGGCCAGGATCATCTTATGAAAATCAAGATAACCAATATCCAGATTCACTTTTCGGGAACCTTCCTGAAGAAGTTGAGCTTCAATTGCATTGCAGATGATTTTCAGATCGGACAATCTCCCGGGACTCATCAGAGACTCAAAACTAAAGAATAATCGATAAATGGGAGTCCCCATCTCTGCATTATAGTAATCGGTGACATCAAAGGGGAAGGGCTGACTGTGCTCATCGATCCGGCCGATCTTTTCAAGACAAAGTTGTTCAGCCTGGTCCAGTAATTTTCTGTCAGAGAACAACGCTCCAATAAAATATTTAACGGGTTGAGGTGCTTCAGTTTTCACGCTAGTTCCTCTTGCGAATTATTTCTGGTTCAAACTGATGCTTGCCACTCATCCGGAGAATTTGCCGGGCTTCTTCCACTTTTTCCAGAGGAATTCCGAAGCGATCCCGAATCAACTTTTCAGCTTGATTCCGTTCACGGGTCTTTTCCACCAAGGTAGGGCTGGTGATCTTGATAAAATCACCTTGAATATAGGTCATTTCAAAACCCTTGACCTTGGTAAGCGTGAGATCATCCATTCCAGGCAGCTCAAATGATGCTTGCCAATATTGCGCGAACTCAGAGACGGAAATTGCTCGGTCAATGAAGCGATAACGTCTGACATACTGACCCTTACGAAAAGTGTACAGAGCATAAGTATCAGTTGCTGGTAGATAGCGCAATTCCACTCCTGTTTCGGCAGACAGGCGGGTACGGACAGTCTCTTGCAACAAGGGCAGGGGTGTGAATATCATATAACCCGGATCCACCAGGAAGCGCTTACCTGCGAAGTTAATCATAATGACAGAGTGATTGTTTGCGCCCCAATTCAGATCACAGATCAACGGCTGGGTCTCGTAGCCCAGAATGGTGTATATGCCTGTGAGAAAATAGGTAAGGGAAAAACAGGTTCCTCCCAGATGCCAGGCATAGTGATCTTCGGTTAGTTCATCAGGAAGTCGAAAAGAGGTTTGGTCATCTGTCTGTCCGTGCTTAATGATCTTACTGATGTTTTCGTAGGGGAGCCGGCTAAAATACCGCGAGACCGCTGTAATGTGTTCTAAAGAGGGTTTGTGTCCCTTGAATTGAAAACCTTTCAAGAAATGAAGGGTCTCCTGTTCAAAGTCTGATGGATTGGGAAGTTGTGTGATTATTCCAGTATCAGGCATGTCTCAACTTGATGTTTTTTGTCGCTCTAATCAAGGAGAGAGTGCTAAACATTTTGGAGTTTCCCTGGACAGACTATATTGCAGTCCAATTAGCCTAAATAATTCATAGCCACTAAGTCACCAAGACACAAAGTTTAATAAAATATATGCTTATCAAAAATTATCACTCACAGATACAAATAATACTGTTTAAAATGATCTTGTTCATAACTTTAATACTTTTCGTGACTTAGTGTCTTCGTGGCAATAATTCATGAATAATGCAGGTTAGATTGATAGAAAGGTGCAATTCCCATGATTCCAGCTCCTATACTGATCATCTTTTATTTTATCACCCCTGTCATGATACTCTGGCTGTGTCAGAAGTACCCACTGGCCAACAAGATCGGGTCGGTGATTCTGGCCTATATTCTTGGAATATTTTTGGGCAACAGTGGTCTTTTGCCAAAGGGAGTCATCGGGTTGCAGGATACTTTAAGTGGTGTATCGGTGGCTCTAGCCTTACCGCTGCTGCTTTTTTCACTGGATGTCCGGTCCTGGTTGAATTCGGCTGGAAAAGCGATTCTTTCCATGTTAGGGGCTACAGCCATCGTGGTGATGGTAGCTGGATTTGGATCATGGCTTATCAGGTACAGCGTGGAGGAGGCCTGGCAGTTCGGCGGAATGGCCATTGGTTTATACACGGGAGGCACCCCTAATCTGGCAGCCATAAAGACGGCTTTGGGTGTGGATCCTACCTCTTTTATTATGATGCATACTTATGACACAGCGAATGGTGTTATCTACCTCATGTTTGTCATGACCATTGGTCAGAAGGTCTTCAATCGCTTCCTGCCAAAATTCCAAGCCAGGGGTATCATCCAAAATGCTGGTAGTGAAAGGGAGGATATTAATAGCTATGTGGGGATTTTCCAGAAAAAGATCATGTTGGGACTTCTCGTTGCCCTAGGTCTTTCGCTTTTAATTCTGGGTCTCAGCTTTGGGTTTTCACAATTGATACCGCAGGACTATTCAACGGCAGCCATCATGTTGCTTATCACCAGTCTGGGAATTGGAGGATCCCTTGTTACAAAGATCAGAATGATACCCAGGACCTTTCAATTTGGGATGTACATTATTCTGGTTTTCAGTCTGGTTGTGGGTTCCATGGCGAATCTGGAACAACTGGTAAATATCAACTGGTCCCTGATGTTTTTTGTAAATTTCGTGGTTTTTGGCAC
The DNA here is from genome assembly GCA_034716895.1 of Candidatus Neomarinimicrobiota bacterium. NCBI lineage: Bacteria > Pseudomonadati > Fidelibacterota > Fidelibacterota bacterium. The sequence continues at coordinate 49,068 of JAYEKW010000017.1, read as the reverse complement.
GATGTTGCTCCATGCGGTGTTTTGCAGAATTTTTAAGATCGATACCGATACTTTCCTGATCACGTCTGTTGCAGCAGTATGTTCACCGCCATTTGTTCCCGTGATCGCCAAAGCGCTGAATAACAAGGAAGTAATCCTGTCTGGTTTAACAACGGGAATTATCGGGTATGCTATTGGGAATTATCTGGGGATCGTTTTTGCCTATATATTCAGAGCGTTTCTTGGCTAGCGGACTAATTTATGAGTCGCGGATATAGACTGATAACTTCGGATATTCGTTTCATCCGGCGACTTAAACAGGACATCGATTTGATCAGGGCTAAGATCAATGTTGTACTGGAAGATAAGGCGTGATCTCCAGGTAACAGGTTTGATTAAATATTTCTATTATTAAATATGATTTTCGGTGGAATCAGAGCGTCAGAAAACTATACTACGCAAACTTATGAGATATACTTATTATAAAGACCCCCTGAAGCCCACCAAGAGTAGTGGTAATATTATTAAGATCCTGCTTTTGGCCTCGATCCTGATTGTGGTCGTGGTCTGGGTGGTCATGTGGAATACGACCAATACTTACCAACCGGAGCTCATGTCTGAGCAAGCTTTCTATGAAGGTTATTTTACGCTGAATACACGACTGGACCAAACTCTGGCCAGACGATTCCCAAGCTTGGAATATGTTGATGGACGACTTAGTGATGATGGGATTGCAACGCGCACATTCATGATTAAAGGCGCGAAACAGATTCGTCCGTCTGATGTTAAGAAATTACTGGAAAATACACTGGGCGGTTTTGGCTTTCAAGTGCAGCAAACTGCTGAAACCAACGATCACTGGGAATTCCAGGTGGGTAGTGATTCTACGATCTGGGCTATCTATTATTTTGAATATCCAGCAGAGCAGACGAATACGGTATCGATCCTTCCGGCAGATATCGCCAACGTGAGCAAACGACCAAAACTGGCTGTGATCATTGATGATTTCGGGTATTCAATGAATGAGACCATCAGTGGCTTTATAGCTTTGCAGGAAACGTTTACAGCGGCAGTTATTCCAGGGAGACCCTATTCCACACAAGTGGATGAACGTCTGAACTCTCGCAAGATCCAAACGCTGATCCACATGCCCATGATTACCATCACCAACTCGACCAGTGAACCGGATTACGCCTTATCTGACGATTTGAGTGACGGTGAAATTCAACGCCGTTTGAAAAAAGCCCGTAAAGAAATTCCCAAGGCAACCGGGATGAATAATCACCAAGGGAGTGGTGGCACTCAAAGTCGCAAGGTTATGACGGGAGTCACGGATTTCTTAACTGAGCGAAACATGTTTTTTATTGATAGTCGAACCATTGCGGCCTCTATTGCAGAGTCTGTTGCCCGGGAGCATAAAGTCCCCACCAATAGTCGAGATGTTTTCCTGGATGAAGTGGATGACCCTGCAGCAATTGCCGGTGAGCTATTTCGCTTGGCTCGTATCGCTAAGGAGCGGGGGGAGGCCATCGGGATCGGACATTGCAGACCGAATACTCTGGCAACGATGAAAAAGTATTTACCAGCATTGGCTAAAGCGGGCTTCGAACTAGTACCAGCTTCAAGATTAGCTCGCTGATCATCAATCATTTTAATTATCGAGGATTAATTATGGCTCAAATGGAACTTAATCTGGATGCCTTTTTAGAGGCTGGTCAGCAACTTAAACTGGAGGGCTTAAACTTACCTGGTATTGTCACAATAGCCGGGTTGTCAGGGGTGGATGGTTTCAGCCTTAGTTATGATGGTCGCTCACAATCATTTTCAGAAAAAGATCTGGAACTGGCAATTGCTTCTGCCGTGAATATCCGTTTTGCCCTGAGGATTGCCCCAAGGGCTGAGTTGTTGCAATTAGCTTTAAATCTGCCAGTGAAACAGGTCACTTTTGTAGCGGACAATCTATTTGATGATTATGGCGCGGATCTGGAAACGTTCATTCCGCAGCTAAAAGATGCTGGAAAATTGATCTCTTTCCGATTAGAGCCAGATATCGGCCTGCTTAAGAAGGCGTATCGTATGAGTGCTGATCTGGTAGAACTGGATGTGTTTCATTACTCAAAGAATAAAAGCGCCACCGGTCAGGTGGAAGCCCAGGAACAAGTCGCCCTCATGTCTCGTACTGCCGAGAAGAACGGTATTGGGGTGGCGGTCAATGGTGGTATTACCTACCAGAATGTGATGCCCCTGGTGAGTATCGAAGCAGTAGAAAATGTGATCACAGGCCGGACTATTTTTGGGCGCTCGGTCTTTGTGGGACTGGAGACGGCTATTCGCGATTTCAAAGCCCTGGTTGCATGAGTTCTTTGATCACTCAGATTGACCGCTCCGGTCGCGTGGAAAGTTTTCACGTGGGGTATGGTGTGATCACCGATGCCAATGGTCAGATCGTTAGATCCTATGGTAATCCTCAATATGCCACGTATGTGCGATCATCAGCAAAGCCGATTCAGGCCATGGCTGTTTTGCGATCCGATGCTTATCGAGATCTTAAACTTACCCCTGATGAACTAGCAGTTATTTGTTCATCTCATAGTGGTGAGACTGTTCATCTTGAAAGGGTGGTTCAGATTTTCTCGAAGGCAGGACTGAGTCCTGATCTTTTAGCCTGTGGTATCCACCCACCCATAGATAAGAAAAGTGCCCAACAGTTAGTTGCCGATGGAGTCGAACCCTGGGAGATCCATAATAATTGTTCCGGTAAACATGCCGGCATGCTGGCTACCTGTGCTCAATTGGGCTTTGATCCTGAGCATTACCTCGCTCCTGATCATCCGGTTCAACAATACATCTACCAAATAGTCAAGGAATATACTTCTGAAGCGTCCATTCATCGTGGTGTTGATGGGTGTTCAGCCCCTGTTTTTTATTTGCCGCTTTCCAAAATTGCCAGGGCTTTTGCCCGGATCAGTGTTCGAGAGACGGAAGAGTGTCAACAGATCTTCAATGCCATGACCACATACCCTCACTTGGTGGGAGGTAATGGTCGTTTTGATACCTTGCTGATGCAAAGTTTTCCTGGTCGGATCATTTCCAAAGGGGGTGCTGAGGCAGTTTCTGCTGCCGGATTCACCATGCCTAATGGTGAAGTATACGGCTTAGCTGTCAAGGTGTTGGATGGCAATTATCGGGCGATCGGCCAAATGGTTCTGAAGATGTTGGACGACATCAGCTTCCTGGGAGAACCGCTTCCTGAAAAATTGGATAAATGGTGGAACCCGCAGTTGAAAAATCATGCAAATCATGTTGTTGGTACTACCCGCACGCTGATCAATGACCAATAAAGGATTGGGATAGATGTCTAAGAACAGAACCTCGTGGGACAGTTATTTTATGAAAATTGCTGAGGATGTTTCCACGCGCTCGACTTGTGATCGAAAATATGTTGGTGCTGTGATCGTACGGGACAAAATGATTTTATCCACGGGCTACAATGGATCTATTCGGGGTTTGCCTCATTGTGATGAGGTGGGCCATGAAATGGAGAATGGACATTGTGTCCGAACTGTTCACGCCGAGGCGAATGCCATTGTTCAAGCTGCTCGCAATGGTGTCAGAATAGGTGAATCGGATATCTATGTAACGGCCAGTCCTTGTTATAACTGTTTCAAGCTGATTGCCAATGCGGGGATCAAGCGCATTTTTTATGGTGAGTTATACAGGGATGAACGGATTAAAACCCACGCAAAAGAAGCCGGGATAGAGTTAATCCATCTTTCCTGATCATTATTTTTAACCGCTAATTACGCAAATATCCGCGAAATAAAAACTTTTAGAGCTCCAATTGGTATTACTACTCATTAATATAAGGTTTGAGGATATCGGCCCAGACAAGATACCCCTTTCCTGATAGATGAAGCCCGTCATTGGTGTACTCCGGGTTCAGGTAGCCATCTGAAGTAACAAACCTGCCATATAGATCGATGTATTCAGCTTTAGATTTCCCACAGAGCTTGAACAGATCCTGGTTTAGTTGAATGACCTCAGCACTCTTGTTTACATGATTTAGATATTTTTGATAAACAGGATTTACAGGTAAAACGCTTTGGATATATATCCGGGTGCCAGGAGAAGCTGAATGGATCCGATCAATGATCGTGTGAATATTCTGGATAATGTTTGCTAGAGAGGCTTCCTTTGACAGGTCATTGATACCAATGAGCAGAAAAACTTTCAGGGGCTTTGATTCTGTCACCTCATCCAGGCGGTTGATTATTCCCCGAGTAACATCGGCACTGATCCCCCGGTTTTTGATCCTGGGATCACCCAGTAGTTCAAACCAGTTGCCACCGTCAGTGATGCTGTTCCCCAGCAAAATAATTTCATCAGAGGCATTGGGTAAGACGGTAAACAGGTCAGCTTTCCGTTCATAGTAGACTGATGTGGGTACTTTAGCTTCCTGCGCCATTCCCGGGATGTTCCCCAGGAACAGTAGCAGCAATAAATTCATAAACCTCATTTTACAGACTCCTTTCAGGGCGGGTTACTCATCTTAACAGGATAAACATAGCACTTGACTTTTGGTAAAGTTTTTAACAAAATAGGAATGAATTAATATTAATGAATAAATATGCATATCAAGAAAATAAATTCAGCTTCTCTCTAGCCTGCATTATTCATGAATTTATTGCCACGAAGACACTAAGTCACGAAAAGTATTAAAGTTATGAACAAGGTCATTTTAAACAGTATTATTTGTATCTGTGAGTGATAATTTTTGATAAGCATATATTTTATTAAACTTTGTGTCTTGGTGACTTAGTGGCTATGAATTATTTAGGCTAGATCTTTTGTTACTGCGGAAAAAAGGAAAATAAGAATATGAACAGAGCAAAGCAACTCACTGAGATTACCTCTGCAGAATATGACGTTGCTATCATTGGTGGCGGAATCAATGGTGCAGGGATTGCGATGGATCTGGCCCTGCGCGGTGTGAAGACCATCCTCTTTGAAAAACGGGATTTTGGCTGGTATGCGACCAGCTCTTCAACCAAGCTGATCCATGGGGGGCTCAGATATTTGGAATATTTTGAATTGTCTCTGGTTCGGGAATCCCTGGCTGAGCGAGAGCGCCTTCTCTCCAACGCTCCCCATCTGGTGAAACCGCTGAAATTGAATGTTCCAATCTATAAGCACAGCAAACGTCCCGCCTGGATGGTGCGGGCAGGTCTAACTTTATATGATATACTGTCCTACAATAAGTCGTTGCCAAATCATAGCTATTATGCCAATAATCGCAAGCAGCGAGAGAGGGCAACTATTGATCCAGCGCTAAATCAAAAAGAGTTGACAGCAGTTTTATCATATTATGATTGTCAGATCGCCTTCCCGGAGCGACTAACACTTGAATTGATAATTGGTGCTGAAGAGGCCGGGGCAGCTGTTCTGAACTATTGTAAGGTTAAGGGGATGAGCCGAGATTCCGAAAATGAAAATTATCTGCTTCAGGTAAATGATAAACTAACCGAAACCAACCATGAGATAGCGGCAAAATATATCATCAATGCTGGTGGTCCTTTTGTTGATAGTATTAACCTGAATCTTGCACAGGAAGTGGGTCGCAAAATGGGAGGAACCAAGGGCAGTCACCTCCTGATCAAACGTTTTGAAGGTGGTCCTAAAGAAGCGATCTATGTGGAAGCCCAACAAGATGGCCGGCCCTACTTTATCATTCCTTGGTTGGACTATTATTTGGTTGGGACGACTGACCTTTTTTATGATGGGGATATGAATGAAGTTCACGCAACTAAGACAGAGATTGAATATCTGCTGTACGAGCTCAACCAGCTAATTCCCGGACATTCGTTTGAAGAGAAAGATGTGTTATATACATATTCCGGGATTCGGCCCTTACCCTTTGAGCCCGGCAAGAAGGAACGCAGTGTAACCCGACGTCATATTATTCTGGATCATGAGAAAGCAGGCGGGTCACAAAATGCGTTTTCGATCATCGGCGGTAAGTTGACCACCTATCGGAGTCTGGCAGAAGATACAGCTGATCTCATCTGTAAGCGCTTGGGGCATAAGGCCGCCTGTGTTACTCGACATCAGTCTTTACCTGGGGCAATAATATCCGACAAGATCCAAAAGGTTATTTTAAGCTTGGCGAACCGTCACCAGATCAGCGATGCGACAGTGCAACACCTCCTTTCATTTTATGGATCTCGAACAAAAGAGATACTTGAACAAGTTGGCAAGGAGCCAGAGCTGGCAACACTCATTTCTGATGATAGACCGGAAATAATGGCAGAGGTAGCCTACGCCATCAGGAGTGAACATGCACAGACCCTGGCCGACATCTACTACCGGCGGACAATTATCGGATCCTATGCAGATCGTAGCGAAAATTCAGTAAATAATGTGGCAGCGCTCGCCGCAGAATACCTGGCCTGGTCCCCCTCGGAAACTCGATCTCAGATCGAGTCACTGGCTTTAATGATGTCAGAACAAAGCCACTGGGAAGCCATTCCGGCTTAACTTTTCGAGTGCTGAATGATGTGCCAGTAAGTTAGTTTTATGAGAAATTGAATAAATATTCATGAATTGATATCTTGACATTGATTCTAAAGAGCATTAAATAATCATCATGTCTTTAAAAACAGTGGAGAATTCGTTTTTCTGCGGACTTAGGTCAGTGTTATCACCTATATCCGGAGCTGATAATAGAAAATGCTTCAAGCTTTTAACTAAAGAAGGAGAAGGAAATGAAAACTGCATTAAAAGGATTGTGCATCACTGTACTGATGTTTGCATTCACCAGTATTGCATTCGGAGATATCTTTATTACGGAGATCGCAGATCCAAATGGTGGCGGATACGCAGCCAGATTTGTTGAGCTGTTTAATAATGGTAGCGAAGATGTTGACCTAAGTGAAGGCTGGTCACTGGCTCGGTATACTAACGGAAATGATTATATCACTACTAGACTTGCTCTGCGGGGTGTCATACCTGCCGGCGGTTTTTATGTTAGTTGCAGACATGCTGATGATTTTATGGAGACCTTTGGTTTTGCAGCTGATTTAGATGGTCACCAGGCCGGACCGGTTGATAGTAATGGTGATGATAATATAGTACTGTACAACCCAGCCTGGGAAGTTGTGGACATTTACGGCCGTCCTGGTGAAGATGGTACAGGCACAGATCATGAATTTGAAGATGGTCGGGCTGAGAGAGTTTCGACTGTTACGACAGGTAACCCTACTTTTGACCCCGCTGAATGGGATATTGACAATGATTCTGGTGGTGGAGATGGACCACAAGAAGCCCCTGCCGATTTTGACCCACGAGCCTGGTTCACCCATGCTTCTAACCCTTTCAACATTTTAGAGGTTAAAACATTAGACAATTTGACAGTAACTGTAAGTTATACTTACCCTGTTGACTCAGTAACTGCTGTAATGGCTGCCAATTATGATATTGGTGGCGTTGCTCCTCTGAGTATAACCGCTGAATCGAACATGGTTGTGTTAACCCTGGCTGTTGCCATGACCCACCCAACTGATTATGTTTTAACAGTCAATGATGTTTACACCCTCGATAGCTCTCTAACGATCGGCACCAATAGTACAGCTGCCTTTTCCTACTACGAATATTCAGGAAAAGTTGTTATCAGTGAGTTTACCTATAATTCAGAAGGCAGTGATAACGAATGGTTTGAAATCTTTAATGCATCTGCCGAGACTATTGATCTTACAGGATGGCTGTTTCGAGATGAGCCGACCAGTCATTCTCCCATTATTATCCAGAGCACCACAGACAATGTTTTGGCTCCCGGTGAATATTTTACGATCTTCGCTTATGGTGATGGTGTTGTCAATGGTTGGCCTCTTCACTTTACCCCGGATGTAAACGGTGCTGTCAATTACGCGGATACTAGTCACTTCCATATGTGGAATTTAAACAATAGTGATGACATTATTTACATGTGGGATAGTATGGGTAACCTGGTTGACAGCGTTGCTTATGATCAGAGTCTTCCCAATACCGTGCCTGTAGAAGCCTATTTGGGTATTGGTCATACTGTAGAAATAATCAACCCCATGGCCAGCAACGATGATCCAACCAACTGGCAGGCTAGCTATTTCTATGGTGGAACACCTGGACTTGAGAATGTTACCATCGCTCCTGTATATCCTGGTGTTGTAATCAGTGAAGTTATGTATCATTCTTCACTTGACGATTCTGCCCAGGTTGAGTGGATCGAGCTATTTAATACTGAAGATGATAGTGTTGATATAGGTGGCTGGTACACCATGGATGATAATCCAACACATGTGAGAACCCCGTTCCCCGTTGGCACAAAGATCGGTCCTGGAGAATACCTGTCGGTCTTTAATTATGTCTCTTCAGATACATTTGTAGTTCCATTTACTCCTGATTATGATATCTCAGATGGCGACATCGGCTATAGTGACTCGAAAGATAACCCACTTCTCTTCAATGCTGAAGATGACTTGGTCAGCTACATGTACTATGATGATGGTGGAGCAGGCGAAATGTTCGAGCATGCTTCGGGTGCCGATGGTCTGGGATATTCACTGGAATTAATAGATCCGCTTCTGTCAAATCATGATCCATTGAACTGGAAAGCCAGTAGTGGATTGGGCGGCACACCTGGAACAGAACCTCTGGACGAGTTCCCGCCAACCATATTGAATGTGAGTGTCGTGGATCTGAACACCATCAATGTGGCTTTTTCAGAATCGGTGGATTCAGTGACTGCCACAACTCTGATCAATTATTCAGTAGATGGTGGAATTGGTGTTCCATCAGCAGCTGTCTGGTCTGATTATCAGGTTGCACTGACCATTGGTGCGCTGGTTCATGAGACTGATTATACTTTAACCGTGAGCAATGTTGCTGATGTTTCCGGAAATGTGATCGACACCTTAAGTACGATGGCATTTACTTATCAAGCTTATGTTGACATGATCGTGATCAATGAGTTTCAGTATAATTCAGAATACTATGATAATGAGTTTATTGAATTGTACAATGCTTCAGCCGATACAATCGATATTTTGGGATGGTATTTGAGAGATGAGCCCACCAGTCATCAGTTTCTAGTGGTTCCCGACAGCATAAATACGGTTATGCTTCCTGGTGACTATTTCACAATCTATGTCTACGGTGAGGGTGAGGAAAAAGGCTGGCCATTGCATTTCACACCAGATCTGCAAGCAGCCATCGACTACACCGATACGACTCGGAATCATCTCTGGAACCTGAACAATAGTGGAGATATGATCTACCTCTGGGATGACCTGGGTAATTTGACGGATTTTGTTGACTATCATACAGATCAGCTCGCATACCCTGATCCTGCAAGATGGGGAACTGGATTATCCTGCGAATTAATTGATCCAGCCATGGATCGTAATGATCCGGCCAGTTGGCAACCCAGTTATTTCTATGGTGGTACTCCAGGAGCCCTCAATATTCTAGAAGCTCCCGTTTATCCAGCAATCGTTGTAAACGAGATTATGTACAATGCTGCTGGTGATGTTGAATATGAATGGATCGAGCTGTTCAATGCTGGTGATGTCGACATCGATATAAGCGGTTGGTATATGATGGATGACAATCCTACACATGGTCGTGTCGGTATACCAGAAGGTACGACATTAGCAGCCGGGGATTTCTATACCCTGCTAAATCATGTTGAAGTGGATACCTTCGAACTCCCCTTCACGCCTGATTTTGATGTTACAGAAGGAGGAATCGGTCTGAGTAATTCCAGGGATAACTGTATCATTTTTAATGCTGCTGATGTCATGATGACCTTTATGCATTATGATGATGGAACACCTGATAGTGGTGATGATTTCCAACATGCTCCTGAAGCTGATGGTACCGGTCCAACCCTGGCCTTGATAGATGCCACAGCATCGAATTGGGATCCGATCAACTGGATCATCAGTCTTGAAGATGGCGGAACACCTGGCATTGAGAATTTCGATGTTACTGGTCCGGCGATTGTTTCAGCCGCAGCCTCCAGTGATACCAGTGTTGTGCTTACATTTTCAGAAGTTGTTCACCCGGCAACAGGTGAGCACCTGACTAACTACTCATTTGATAATGGGATAGGAACACCACTGGCCGCAGAAGCTGATGGGAATATTGTAACACTCATAACCACGCCATTTACGGTTGACCTTGAGTACACGATTACCATGAACAATATCTGGGACATGTTAGGCAATGCCATTGAGGCTAACTCAACGATCAGCTTTACTTCGACTTTCGTTGGAGTGCATGACGGGATGCTGCCAGATGAATATGCTCTCAATCAGAACTATCCGAATCCTTTCAATCCTGTGACGACGATCAGTTATGCCTTGCCAGAGGTTGCCGATGTAACCCTGCGGATCTATGATATCACCGGACGTGAGATACATGCCCTGGTGGATGAGTCACAACCAGCTGGTTGGTATGACCTGAAGTGGAGTGGCCTAAGTGCCCAGGGAACTCCTGTAAGTACTGGAATGTATTTTGCCAGAATTCAGGCTGGTGGTTATACCAAAGTCATTAAGATGTTGTACCTGAAATAGGACTTACTTTAGAGTAGTAAATAGCTTGTAAATAAGCGCAAGAAAAGCAGAACGGCTGGGCGCGAATGTCCGGCCGTTCTTGCATTGAGTTTCCTTTCACCAGACAAGGTCAAAGCTTTCCTGATTGAAATACTCATTGACAGATTCGATACAGTGAGATATCGTAATAGTGAATTAATATCAATGAATATATATTTAAGGCACAAAAAAGATAGAATTGCCCAACCAGGAAAACACAACCAGACAGGGAATATTGAACTAAGATGGGAGAGATCAACAATGAGATTGATAAGCGGCCTAATAGTAATGATTTTTACATTTTCTGGATGCGGAGAAAATAAACTGTCACCTATTAACGTGTATACAGATTTGGGAGTTCTTCCCATCCAGGCTCACCGCGGTGGTGGTTTGAGAATCCCGGAAAACACCCTGGAAACGTTCATAGAAACCTGGGAGATGGGGATCATTCCAGAAGCCGATATTCGCACCACCTCCGATGATGTTATTATCTGTATCCACGATAAAAACTCAAAACGTCTGGCTCCAAACACATCAGATTCCCTGATCAATATCTCCTTTAGTGAGATCAGTCTCGCAGTGGCTAAAACATTGGATGTTGGATCATTTCGGGGAGATCAAGTCCAGTCTATTCCAACGTTGGAAGAGGTTTTTAAAAGTATGTCCGGACATCCCGATCGCTTTATATATCTGGATTATAAAAAGATCGATCTGGATCGGCTGGCCAATATGGTTAGAGATCATGGTCTTGAAAGACAGATCATTTTTACGACAAAGCATCATAACCTGATCATAGACTGGCACAGTCGCATACCTGAATCACTATCACTCCTTTGGATCGGTGGGAGTCTGGAAAATGTGAAAAAGACCTTTGCGTCCATCCGTGAAAATCAATTTGAAGGGATCACTACCATTCAGATCCATGTGAAATACCCAGATGTTGAAAGTGACCAACCTTTTAAACCCGCGCCGGATTATCTCCAGGCCAGGATGAAAGAAGTGAACGAACAAGGGATATTATTCCAGGTTTTACCCTGGCGGATGGTCGAGCCTGAAGTGTACACCCAACTCCTTGAGCTTGGTGTACGTTCTTTTGCTACGGACTATCCAATTATGACGATTGATATATACAAGAAATATATGGAAAGTATTTGAATTAGAGAAGGGCTAACTAATCCAGGATCAACCTGGTCTTGTTGGCTGGACAAAAGAGGACCAGATGGAAACCTTTGAAAAAGAAAGCAGAAAACGCCTTGAGATCGCCCTGTCTAAAGCCGATACCACGCGGTATATCAATGTAGGTCACAATACGATTTCTAGTGTGGGAGAATATTTCATAAAATGCTTCCCCGCTCGCAGAGCTGTTATTGTCGCTGACCAGAATACCTTTCAAGCTGCCGGTCAAGCCGCTCAAAAGGTTATGAAAGCTCAGGATAACCAAACTCTGGAACCCTTCATTTTTAACGAAAGTGATTTTCATGCAGAGATGCAGTATGTTGAGGAGTTGACCGCCTATCTTAAAACTGTGGATGCTATTCCAATTGCAGTTGGTTCCGGGACTCTTAATGATTTAACAAAATTAGCAGCCCATCGTTGTGGCAGACCCTATATGGTTGTTGTGACCGCTGCTTCAGTAGATGGATATACTGCGTTTGGAGCTTCCATTACAGCAGCTGGTTTTAAACAGACCTTTCAGTGTTCGGCACCTCTGTGCGTGATCGCTGATCTTTCCGTCATTGCAGAAGCCCCCCCGGAAATGAATGCCTGGGGTTATGCTGATCTGATCGCCAAGATTCCTGCAGGTGCAGATTGGATTCTTGCCGATGCCCTGGGTATTGAAGCAATTAGGCAGGATGCCTGGGCTTTGGTTCAACACCCATTACGAGATCTGACAGCTGATCCTGGAGGTGTGAAACGAGGTGAAGGTAAGGCCTTATGTTATCTGGTTGAAGGTTTACTTATGGCCGGTTTGGCAATGCAGGCCATCGGTTCATCTCGCCCAGCTTCAGGTGCTGAACACCAATTCAGTCACCTCTGGGACATAGAGCATCACACCCATCACGGGATTGCTCCATCGCATGGGTTTAAAGTTGCCATCGGATCATTATCCTCCCTGGCGCTCTATGAAAAGATATTGGATATTCCCATTGAGGATCAAAAATGGGAATTGATTACGATCAAAGAACGTTGGCTTACTTTTGCAGAGATTGAAGCAAACATTGTGTCCCATTTTAACGATCCGGATGTAGCTAAACAGGTGATTGACCAAGCTCAGGGCAAATATGTATCTCCTGATGTTCTTCACGATCGCATGCGTCAACTAAGTGATCTTTGGCCAGAATTAAAGCCGCAGATAATCAAACAGATCCTTCCATTTTCTGAGTTACGTGACAAGCTGGTCGAGATCAATGGGCCGGTTGATCCACAGGACATTGGGATTGAGATATCCCGATTAAGGCACAGCTTTCGATTGGCTCAGTATATTCGAACGCGCTACACTATTCTTGATGTAGCCCTGGAAGGTGGTTGGTTGGAAAGCAGTGTCCATCAGATATTCTCAAACAATCAATATTGGGCAGCAAGCCAGGAGGAAATAACGCTATCCCTGGAAGGTGTAGAATGACCCCCGGGATACATCAGAACCAGCTTAAGGCTATTCGTCACGTTGCCCTTGATATGGACGGAACTATCTACAACGGTTCAACCCTTTTTCCGTTTACTAAAAGCTTTCTGGCGGGACTAAAGATCATGGGAATTGGTTATACTTTTTTAACCAACAACAGCTCCAAGAGCGTAAGTGAGTATCTCAAGAAAATCCATGCTTTAGGCTTGGAAGCAACGGCGGAAAATGTTTACACCTCTGCCTTAGCGACTCAGAAATACCTGCGCAACAGCTATCCCACCGCAAAACGGGTCTATATTTTGGGCACGACAGGATTAAAACAGGAATTCAGGGATGCCGGCTATCATGTTGTCAACGGAAATCCAGATGAGGAACCTGAAATAGTAGTGGTTGGCTTTGATACCACCTTAACCTTTGAACGCTTGTCCAAAGGAGCCTACTGGATTAAGCAGGGTAAGCCGTTTATTGCCACTCATCCCGACTATATTTGTCCCACAGATGAGCCCATGGTTCTGGTTGATTGTGGCGCCATTTGTGCCGCGCTGGAAAAAGCTACGGGAATCTCACCTGAAGCAGTTCCCGGTAAACCCAATCCCTTGATGTTGGAAGGGATCCTGGAAGAGCATGGTCTGCAGCGATCAGAGCTGGCCATGGTTGGCGATCGTTTATACACAGATGTCGCAATGGCGCAGGCAAGCGGTGCTATTGGTGTTTTGGTGTTAACGGGAGAAGCGATTGAAACTGATCTGGAAACCAGTCCCTTTACCCCGGATATTGTTGTACCGAGTATCAAAGAACTGGGCGAGCAACTCAGACAAAGTCAAAACTGAATATCAGATTGTAGTTCAGGGGTAAGCTGGCAACCCCATTCATCACTGTTTAATGGGTTAAGTAACCTTCAGCCGAAGAAATAGGAAGTAAGCCAAAATGAAGTTGAAACTCTTAGAGCTATTTAGTCCTGCTCCTCCGCTCGAACAAATGGATACCAGTACGCCGGAATACCAGAAGGCTTACCGCTATTGGCGGATGCGGATCATGTATACCACCATGATCGGTTATGCTCTCTTCTATTTTGTCCGGAAGAATATGTCCTTAGCCTTGCCAGGTATGGAAGCTGAACTCGGGATAACGAAGGCTCAACTGGGTCTCTTCCTGACGCTGCATGGTTTGCTCTATGGGTTTTCCAAGTTTTTCAATGGGGTTATCGCTGATCGTGCAAATCCGCGATATTTTATGGCAGCTGGGCTGGCCCTGTCGGCCATTATGAGTATCCTGTTTGGGATGAGTAGTACCGTTCTGGCTTTTGGCTTGTTCTGGCTGTTGAATGGTTACTTCCAGGGAATGGGCTTTCCGCCCTGTGCCCGCAGTATCACACACTGGTTCTCACCGGGTGAAAGAGGAACCAAATTCGCGATCTGGAATACATCACATTCTATTGGTGCTTCCCTGGTACTCGTATTGACCAGCTTTCTGGTTGTGTACAATTGGCGATGGGCTTTCTATGTACCTGCTGGAATCGCATTGCTGGGAGCCTTATTTTTAGCGTATTGGCTCCGTGACACACCTCAATCATTGGGCTTACCACCTGTAGAAGTCTATAAGGGTGAAACAGGTAATAGTGAGCCCGATGTACAGGTCGATTGGAAACAACAACGTCAATTTCTGATTCAGTATGTTTTTAAAAACCCCATGATCTGGGTGCTCTCTTTTGCGAACTACTTTCTGTATACCGTTCGGTTTGCTATTCTGGATTGGGGACCTTCATTTCTTACGGAAATGAAGGGGGTGGATATTACTCAGGCCGGTTGGATTGTTGCGGGTTATGAGGTTTTTGGTATCGCAGGCATGCTGGTCAGTGGTTGGCTTATGGATCATGTATTTAAAGGCCGTGGTGGCCGGGCAGCATTTTTCTATATGGCGGCTTGCACCCTGACTATTTATTTTTTTTGGAGCATACCCTCAGATTCGCCCTATGTATACGCATCTCTGCTCTCTGCCATGGGCTTCTTTATCTATGGCCCTCAAGCATTAGTGGGCACTATGGCTGCAAATTTAGCCACCAAGCGTGTAGCTGCAGCAGCCATTGGTTTGACTGGTATCTTTGGATATCTCAGTGGGATATTATCAGGATGGGGTTTAGGCTATGTTGTGGATCAGAGTGGTTGGTCCACCGGTTTTCTGGTACTGATCTTTGCCGGTCTGGCCGGAACCTTCTTTTTTGCATTGACCTGGAACGCAGCCGAACCCCGGTTGGAACATAAATAGGAATTAATTATTATGAAAAATTTAACCATTGCCATCGATTGTGATGATGCCGCTGTGGATTTGAAGCTGACTGTTTTTGAACATCTCAAGCAAACAGGCTGGGATATTGTGGATTTGAACTATAGCGGTCAGAAGGCCGCCATGTATCCTGAGATTGGCTATAACCTGGCCCTCAGAATGCAGCAAAAAGATTTTGATCGGGGGATTCTTATCTGCGGAACAGGTATTGGAATGTCCATCATCGCCAATAAAGTTGAAGGAGTTTATGCCGGTTTATGCCATGATACCTACTCAGCAGAACGTCTTCAGAAAAGTAATAATGCTCAGGTTCTAACTATGGGAGCACGGGTGGTCGGCACTGAACTGGCAAAATCTATTGTGGATGCCTGGTTGGGCTCAGAATTT
>JAYEKW010000017.1:0-33071 GCA_034716895.1 Candidatus Neomarinimicrobiota bacterium | reverse complement strand
GCTTGTACAGCAGGAGCCCGGTTCGCATTGCTGACAACAGCCAGTACATCTGATGTATCGCGTAGTTGTTGCAAGGAGATTCCGATTACTAAATCCTTGTAGGAGGTGTTGACTTCAGTACCCTGGTTATCATAAAAATGCCCACAAATCTCACCAACAACCCCTTTTGCAGTTAAAGCTTTCATGTCAGAGGGAGCAATAAACGCCCGATCTAAAAATACGGAGTCAGAGCTAATTCCCACCCCGACAATGGCGAGATCTACCTTGTCCATATAGTTTAGTACAGATCTAATCTGATTATGGGATGTGAAAGCATTGAAGGTTGCAATGTCTGCTGTGATGGCAGGTGCCTGGATGCTGCAGGAAGTTCCATTCCATTTTTTTGCTAATTTACGTGTAATCTCGAAGGCATCATCACCCTGAACATTATTACTGATGTGGCCCATTGCCTGGACGAATATCACATTGGTGGCTGGGGCTCCTGGCTGCATATTTTCAACCAAGCTTTGGATATGGCGACCTGCGGCAACACAGACAGTATGTCTGGATTTGATCAGGCTGCTTATATCAGGCGCGGAAAAATATCCGATGGCCTGTCGCTGTTGCACAAGGTTCCGACGCGCACTGGAATTGATCACAATGACATGATTCAGGTTAAATGACTTCTTCAATTGTTTCTCGAGATCATGATCTCTGGGTGAAAATGGTTTTACGCTGATCTGAACAATATTTCGTTTGCGCGCTTCACTAAGCAGGCGTGAGACATTGGCCTGAGAAATGCCAGCCAACTGGGCTACCTTTGCTTGTCCAAGATTTTCTACGTAATAAAGAGAGGCTACCAGGATGAGTAATTCTTCTTTTGTGGGTTGCTTGTTTGCCATTTGTATAGACCTCCTGATTGGTTACCGCCCACCGATAGCTATGCTGCCAGTAGAGCACTACAAAATGCACTATACGTGAATAAATATCCAGCAATTTGTGTTAAATGTTAGAATTATTTTAAATTTTCTAAAACGAAGAATAATATTGAAACACTTCAATAAGCAAGTGACTGTTGGCTAATGTGGGATCAATAATAGCTATTGACTTTTGAGGTTATAATGTGCAACATAACAGCTGAATCAATATTTATGAATAATTATGCATAACAGCTTATTTTTTCACTTGACACATAGGGAACAGTGCTCAGTTAGTATCGGCGATCAGGCTAAATGTTGCAACTTTCTGAATGCAAAAATATATATAAAGCTTAGTTTAGATACTTCAAATTAAACTGCTTTTAAACAAGGAATAGCTATGCGTAGCAAACTGATATTTTACCACATTTTCCTTCTGATAACCCTAAGTGCTTTTGCTATTGCAGGGACGACCGGAAAAATCATGGGGCGAATTACGGATCAGGAAACCGGTGAAGCGATAATCGGAGCAGATGTTTACCTCCCTGATATCGGTCAGGGATCAATGACCGACCTTAAAGGTGACTATTTTATTATTGGTGTTCGTCCAGGCACCTATACCCTGGTATGCTCATATATCGGCTATCAAAAAACCAGTATAACTGATGTTTTTGTTAATGTCGACCTAACTACCAACATTAATATTGAAATAATCCCGGAAACGCTGGAGGGAGAAGAAGTCATCGTTGTTAGCAAACGTGTGGTCGTTGAGAAAAGTCGTACAAATACAACAGCCTACGTTTCAGCCGAAAAAATTGCCTCCATGCCTGTCCAGGAAGTTAGTGATCTGATCCAGTTACAGGCGGGTGTCGTTCAGGATGCCGGCGGAGGCTTTCATATCCGAGGTGGACGAGGCGGCGAAATAGCCTACCTTATCGACGGAGTTCCCGTAACGGATCAATACAATGGTGGCAGTTCCATTGGCCTGGAAAATAGCTGGGTCCAGGAGCTCCAGGTTATCAGCGGGACATTCAATGCTGAATACGGACAAGCCCAGTCAGGTATCATCAATGTTGTAACCAAAGAGGGTGCCCGGAAATTTTCAGGAAATATCTCAGTTACAACAGGAGATCATGTTTCTGCGTCAGACAAAATATTTTGGAATCTCAACACAGTCGGCTTAAATGAGAAAAATATTTCTAGCAGCTTTCAAGGTCCCCTGTTCTTTCTCCCAGACGGCTCATTTTACAGTTCTGTTCGTTACCGGGAAACAGATGGCTGGCTTTATGGCCGCAATAATGTCAGGATCGAAGATACTGTACCGATCCAGGACTATATCAACGAAGCCCAAAAGACCCAAACCCAGGATGAGCGATCCTATGGCATTGCAGTTCCCGATTCTCTTCAAACAGGAGATGGCACTTTTGTCCCGATTGATGGCAGGTCCAAGGTCTCCGTCTACACCAAGATCACCACCAAGGTCTTACCCTCGCTTAAATTGAGATATTCGCTTTTCTACACCACTGGAACAGGTAGATCATACAGTGATTACAGACGTTTTTCCCCGGATGGCGTCAGAACCTGGTACGATGATAGTTACAATCATATTTTCAGCGTTAACCATGTCCTGTCCAACAGCACCTTTTACACCATAAATTTTTCCAAATATTCAAAAAACACACAGGCTTATTTATTTGAAGATCCCCTTGATCAAAGATATCGATCAAGTCCCTTCGCCGATCAAAGTTTTAGTTTTGGGGGTACCCAGAATGGTCGCTACGACATCACCCGGTCAGCCCTGTCTGTCAAGGGGGATTTTATCTCTCAAATCAATCATACCGTACAGATACAGTTCGGAGGAGAGATCAAGAGACATCACCTGGACTACTACAGCTTAACGACGGTGGCGGAAGGCTCCCTATACGAGGAACCCATCCTACGCTTACCAGACCAGAATACATCCGGGTTTAACCATTATGAAGTTAAACCGATTGAGGGAGCTGGCTATTTCCAGAGTGTCATTGAATCTGAAGATATAATCGTCAATATGGGTCTGAGATTTGACTACTGGGACCCCAGTGCGCTAATCCCCGTTAATCTGAGAGCTGAAACAGACACGGATAATGGGATCAGGTTGGATTCTGAGCTGGAGCCCGGTATGACTCGGCAGCAGTTGAGTCCCCGCTTTGGTTTGGCGTATCCTATCTCCGATCGTGGCGTTATTCACGTCTCCTATGGTCACTTCTTCCAGTTGCCCCGCTTTAATGCCATCTACAATAATTACGAATATGAAATTAAGCTGGGTGGACTCCAAACAAAAATGGGCAATGTGAATCTGAAGCCGGAGAAGACTATCGGTTACGAAATTGGTCTACAGCAGCAGCTCACAGATGTGTATGGTCTTGAACTGACCATGTATTACAAGGATATCAGCAACCTGTTAAGCCAGGAGATCATCAGTACCATTGACAAGAAAGTCTATGCTCGCTACATCAATCGTGATTATGGCAATGTCAGGGGTGTAACCTTCACATTGAATAAACTATACTCCAACTTTTTCTCAGCTAGCGTGGATTATACCTATCAGCTAGCCAAGGGAAATGCTTCTGATCCCAATGCTATATTCAATGCCTATAACGCTAACAAGGAAACAGAAAAACAGGTTCTGCCCCTGGATTGGGATCAAACGCACACTTTGAACGCTTCGTTCTCCATGAAGACACCTTCAGGGATAAATATGGGAATCATCGGTCGTTTTGCTACCGGTCAACCCTATACACCATCCAGTCCTGGTTCTGCTCTTGATACTCAATTTGAGAATAGTGATCGTAAGCCGACGACTCATAATTTTGATCTCAATATCCATAAGACCCTTAAGCTCAGTGCTTTTAAGGTGAAGCTTTTCTGCAAGGTCTTTAATCTTACGGATCAATTGAATCAACGCTATGTGTATTCAAGTACCGGGAATTCCGAGGCTCCTTATCGAACTATCCCGGCCACTGAAGTGTTAACCCATAATCCTAATTTCACCATCGCTGAAGTGGATCTTAGGCCCGATTTCTATTCGGAGCCCCGCCGGGTACTAGTAGGTATTCAAGTCAAGTTTTAGGCTAAGAGGAAACTAAATGTTACGTCAATTACGCCCCCTGACCTTTTGGATAATTTTGATGCAGGTTTTATCTGTCAGCCTACTGTATGGTGGAGCAGAAGATCGTCGAACCGGAATCCATGATGGAAATTTGGTTTATACCCGATACTCAAATTACGGGAACCTGGGTGACCGTTATGAGAACCCTCGCATGGAATGGCCTAAAGGCTCAGGCATGGTCTATGGTTTTGAATTTATCATGATCGCCGCTGCTGAAGTTGAGGATATAAATGGAGACCCGGTCAAAATTTGTTCGGAAAGCTATTCCCACCCGGTTAGTCACGATATTTCACCGGATGGCACCCATCTCTGGAACTGGCAACCATTGGATGGCTACTTCAATAAGGGGGCTGAAAATAGTGATGAATATCCGGCCATGAGCCATAAAGCGGAAACCTGGCCCCTGAACTGGCCCTATGATTATCCTGGAGATCAAGGCTCCCGTGATGGTCTCTGGAATGGTGAATTCGGTGCTTATACCCGAGCAGATCAAGAAAGTTATTATGTCATGGATGACCGGGATAATGATGAATTTGAGTACTATCCTTTTATCGGTAGCTCAGTCGATTCCGCTGGATATCCCAATGGTCGACGAGGTCTTGGTTTTGAGGTGAAGGTGCGCGGTTATGAATGGGCTGCAGTAGAAGCCGAGGATATCCTTATTGTTCGCTATGATATTGCCAATGTGAGTGACAAGAATTTAGAGACAGTCGTTTTTGGCATGTACGTCGATGCCATGGTGGGGGGGACCAGTGATAACCCGGATTATGCCAGATTTGATCAATTTGATGACATCACCTATTGCTGGGATTTTGACGGGATCGACAACCGTGGTATCCCCGGTCTGGGCTATTTTGGCTATGCCTTTTTAGAGAGTCCCGGCGACCCCTTGAATGGTATAGATGATGATGAAAATGGTCTTATTGACGAACGGCAGGACAATGATCGCGGTGAATATATTTTTGGTCCCATTGGAAATTATGGTGATCCCAAAAATCACTGGAGTGGTGACGAAGACGGCGATTGGCGCATCTACGAAGATTTTAATGGCAATGGGATCTGGGATATGGGCGAAGCCATTCTGGATGATGTGGGAAATGATGGTATCGGGCCTTACGACCAGGACTATCCCGGTCCGGATTCAGATCAATCAGAGGCCAATGGTGTACCAGATCCGGGTGAACCAAATTTTGGTAAACAGGACAACGATGAATCAGATCAGATCGGTCTTACCAGCGTAATTCTGTTGGAACCCCAGAGCCTGAAATATGATGACCGAACCTTTAATCAGATGACCCCCGGACTTTTCACTTATGTAGATCCGGCAAACCTGGCCTTTATGTATGGTTCCGGGTACTTCAGTTTGCCCAAAGACGAAACGCGTAAGTTTGCCATTGCAAATCTTTTTGGGACGGATGAACAGGATATTTTCCGAAACAAACGCACCATGCAGCGGATCTATGATGCAGATTACAATTTTGCAAAACCACCCTTGAAACCCGTGTTGACAGCTGTGGCTGGTGATGCGAAAGTGATTTTAAAGTGGGATCATAGTGCTGAACGTTCCATCGATCCGATCTATGGAAAAGACTTTGAAGGGTACCTGATTTATCGGTCAACTGATCCATCCTTTAACGAGATCAAGACCATTACCGACGCCTATGGAAGTCCCATTTTCTGGAAGCCTCTAGCCCAGTTTGATCTGGTCAATGATCTGGCAGGACCGCATCCCGTGGAAATTACTGGAACAGGTGCTCATTTTTATATAGGGGATAACACGGATCTTGAGTATTTCTATGAGGATCTGGATGTTCAGAATGGCCGTACTTATTACTATGCTGTTTGCTCTTTTGACAAAGGCTATGATGAAGACTTTTATGATAGAGGTATTGTTGAAGCTGATCTTCTCGCTTCCATCGCTCCAGTTGAATGCACCAAGATCATTCAGACCGATTCCTGGGGAGACATAAAATTTGTAGATCGGAATTGTGCAGTCGTTGTTCCCAATGCTCCCAGTGCTGGCTACATACCCGGTAAGACCAGTGATGTTGAACATATTGGCCTGGCAACGGGAGCTTATGATGTAAGCGTTATGGTCCCGGACAGTATTGCAGATGACCATGAATATGAGATCACCTTTACTGACACAACCCTTGGTCGCTATACAGCCAGTGTTTCGATCCATGATTTGACTGATGACGTTTTAATTCACCATGTAACACCTTATGATGAATTTGTGTTAAGTAGTGAGATCATTAAAGGAATGCAGTTTGATCTTTTCAATGATTCAGCAGAAGTTGCCGAGACCAAATGGTTGGTAGGTAATTCGAATATAGAAATTGAAACAGAGTTGTTGTGGTCGCCAAAATCCATACCTCTACCAGAGGACTTTGAGATCAGGGTTTACACAGCCAACACAGACACTTCCTATAATCCCCTTATTTTTCTAAGAACACCGGTAAATTTTCAAGTATGGAATACAACCCGGAATGAACAGTGGGATTTTGAATTCTCTGAAGCAATTCACAAGGACAGTACACTCAATGGCGGTGACCGGATTGTAATCGTATTCAATGCCCAAGGCTTTTTGTTTAACACAGCCTGGGAATTCTATTTCCGAGATGACACATCGATGACGGATGTTATTATTCCCCAACCTGGTGATGTGTTCTCTCTGACTGTTACCAAACCGTTTAATTCTGATGACACGCTGAGGTTCTCAACAACGGGCTCGAAAATGTCTACCCCGCAGGCTACGGACGATATGGATAACATCTATGTTGTCCCTGATCCTTATGTGGTTACAGCCAGTTGGGAGAAACCTCTTTTCTATGCCAGTGGTCGCGGTGAACGACGGATCGATTTTGTTAATCTACCCCAGGAGTGTACGATTCGAATTTTTACCATGAGTGGTAAACTGGTGAGAACCCTGGAGCACTCAAGTACCATGACTCAAGGGACTGAAAGTTGGGACCTGATCTCCAGAGATGGTCTTTCCGTGTCTTTTGGAATGTACATCTTCCAGGTCGAGGCCGAGGGAATTGGAAGTAAAGTGGGCAAATTTGCATTGATCAAATAGATCAGAACGAATATTTCGTACTGGAGCAATACATGTTGGTAGTGAAAAAGAATCATTTAAAAAGCGCCTTAATTCTGTTATTGAGCGTATTCAGTGTATCCCTTTTTTCCCAGACGGGTGAGGAAACCTATGCAGACCCGACCTATACTGAGGCGGTTTCAAATGTAGGAACATCGGCGGCGGCTTTTCTGGAGATCGGAGTGGGAGCCTATTCCCAGGCAATGGGTGGTGCTTTTACCGCCATCGCCAATGATGTAACGGCTCTGTACTGGAATCCGGCTGGCATTACCCAGTTGAATAATATCTCCCTGTCAGTGAATCATACCCAATGGTTGGCTAGTACCAGTCATGATTATTTTGGGGCAGTGATTCCTTTTTCTGGAAGATTTTCCGCTGGTTTAAGTATCAATGTTTTGAATTATACCGATAAACAGCCGGTTCGAACCATCCAGCTGCCAGATGGAACAGGCGAATATTATGCTGCCTCTGATATGGCACTGGCTGCAACACTGGCAGCCACCATCACTGATAAATTCTCCTTCGGTATCACAACCAAATACATATTACAACAGCTTTGGCATGAATCAGCCCATGCCATGGCAATAGATGTTGGCGTATTATATAAAACCAGGATCGAAGGTCTGCAGATCGGTACTACCATTGCCAACTATGGTTCTGAAATGCAGATGAGTGGTCGAGATCTTCGACGAGCTTACGATGCTGATGAAGCGCATTACTCCAATGATCGTTTGAATATTATGCTGGAGACGGATCAATTTCCCCTGCCCCTGCTTTTTCGGTTTGGATTAGCTTATTCCCTTTCAATGCTTAATGGTCATAATTTAACCTTCGCAACAGACCTGAATCACCCCAGCAATAGCGTAGAATCATTGGATCTTGGTTTGGAATGGGATTTCAGGCAGTTACTAGTAGCGAGGGTTGGCTATAATTCTTTGTTCGATGACAGTAGTGAGAATGGTTTATCAGTAGGCTTTGGAATCACTCCCAAATTAGGCAACTCAATGCGAGTCGGTTTCAATTATGCCTGGTCTGAATGGGGCCTTTTGGGTAACGTACAGCGCTTTTCAATAGATTTACTTTTCTAGGAAAGAGACATTGCCTGTTGAATTTCAAAATGGCAGACCACATCCCCTCATGGGAGAATTGGGTCGGCTAAAAGGCAGTCATAAATTTGAGATGGTATTTTTAACCGAGCACAAGGAGGTGGGATGATGAAATCAACCACACGTATGATTCTAATCGCAATAAGTGCGATAATTCTGGTTTTTCCAATAACCATACAAGCCCAGTGGAATGGTGCTTTGCATTTTTCCTGGTGGGAACATGATCGTGTGATTGTTCCTGATACCCCGCTATTATGGCCAGGCCAGCTGGATGCCGGTACAGTAGAGATGTGGTTTAAGCCTGATTCAGTCTTTCGGGCTGATACGCATGAGCCTGACTACACCTACCTTTTCTGCAAAAATATCTCAGGGAATTATGTCGGTGATATGGGTTTGCATTGGATTCGTGGTCAAGGTGATATGGTTTGCTTTGTCCAGAGCGGTGATGCAGTCAATTATCCCACCCAGAGCTTACGTACTGAATCCAATATCTGGTTACCGCGCTGGACTCATGTGGCCTATGTCTGGGATGTAGCCGACTCCATGCGCTTGTTTATTAACGGTGTCCAGGAGCTGGATATGGAGCCAAATTCAGAGGGTGAGATTTGTTTACCCGTGAGTAACGGTGATCAGATCATTACTATCGGATCAGGAGCCCAGGATCATCATTTTGATCGCTATGAAACCTGGCGGGGACAAATTGATGAAGTACGAATCTCAGCCACTGCTCGCTATACTACCAATTTTGTTCCAGCCGATGAGCCTTTCGAAGTTGATGGCTATACTGTCGCACTTTGGCATTTTGATGATGGTGAAGGATTGATAGCAACAGATGAAGCCGGTTTTGGCTTTAATGGAATTTTAGGAGGCTCTGATATCGCCGGGTATGAAGGTGATGTTCCAGCTATGCCTGAATGGGTGATCGTGCAACGTGATCCTAAAATCATGATCAACGAAGTCTTGGCTGATCCAGCTGCAGACGTTGCCAATGGTGACGCCAATGGCGATGGTACAGCTGATGCGTTGCAAGATGAATTTATCGAGCTTCTTAATCTAAGTTCAAATCCTGTAGACCTGACAGGTTGGACTGCCGGCGATGCCGGACTACAGAATTTCACCTTCCCCGATGGTTACATTCTCAACTCCTTCGAGTTTGTGACCATCTTTGGCGGTGGCGATGTGAGTGGCTTTGCTGGCTATAATAGCGATCCCATGCTCACCCGAGTATTTACTGCTGGTGGTAGCCTTGGAGATGGTTTTGATGAAGCCGGTGATGCAGCTATACTGCTGTCGCCCAATGGTCTGGATGATGCCTATGTTGCCTGGGGTACTAGTGCTGGTACAGATCCTGTTGTGGGTGAAACAGTATGGGAGTTTGCCCGGAGCACTGCTGCAAATGGGGCTAATGATAATTCCCTGACGCGTTCCCCAGATGCTAATTATGAGCTGGATGATCCTTTTGTTGAACACCTGACCGTGTCTACAAGCAATTATTCTCCAGGAATGACTCTGGAAGGTGCTGACCGGTTAGCTTTTACTCTGACATTGCTGACTACCCCGGCTGGCTCTGGTACAGTGGAGCTTGATTCAGTCAGTGCCACCCAGACCGAATTTGGTTATGGGGATTTTGTGACTCTGACTGCAATACCAGCTGAAGGTTTTATCTTTTCCGGCTGGGAGGGTGACGAAGTAGCTCAGATCAATCCGGTTTACATTGCCATGACAAAATCGAAGACGATTACGGCCACCTTTATGACAGCTTTTCAATTGCCACCGACCATCATTATCAACGAGATCAATGCTGATCCCTCCACAGATCCGATCTATGGTGATGCCAATCGGGACTGGATCCGCCATGCTGAGCAGGATGAATATATCGAGCTCCTGAATGTCAGTAGTGAAACCGTGGATATGAGTGGCTGGATGCTGGGAGATGATGAACAATTCAGTTTCACATTTCCTGATGGCTATACCCTGGGATGTGGAGAGTTTGTAACTGTTTTTGGTGGTGGTGATCTCTCAATTGGTCCTGCAGATGGTTGGAATGTTGATCCCATGCTGACCCATGCCTTCCTGTCTGATAGTTCACACATGAACGATATCGGAAATGGTTTGCCCAACGCTGGTGAATGTGTGGTTTTGATTTCGCCCGATACATCCTATGCCATGTATGTTAACTATGGCAGTCACTATGGTCGGGGAGCACCTCAGTCCGCCAGCACTCAGGATATTTATTTTAACATGAGAGTCGAATCTGCTGCACATGGTGGCCACAATACTTCCATCACCAGATATCCAGATGGCAACACTGATATAATCGATGCTTTTGTTGAACATCTCACAATTTCAGAGCTGGAAAATTCACCGGCTTCATCCAGTGATGGTGACATGAATATCTGTGACCTCTTAGCTGTGGATCTGGGTGGTGTACAGCCCAATAGCTTTAAGCTTGAGAACTGTTACCCCAATCCCTTTAACCCCTCCACAACTATTAGGTTTGATGTGCCAACTCATACCTATGTGTCTTTGACGATTTACAATATCAAAGGACAGGTTGTTGCTGAGTTGGCAAACCAGAGATTTAAGCCGGGAAATTACGAAGTGACTTGGAACGGCTTGACTGGAAGTGGCGCAATGGCTCCTTCAGGCATGTACCTCTATTCACTTAACTCAATTGCTTTCTCTGAAACAAAGAAGATGATCTTGATGAAGTAATCTGAGCCGGGTTAATAATCAGCTTAGAAAACAAGTGTGGTGAATGATTGGTTCTATAATCATTCACCACACTTTTAAAAATAATGAAACAGAGGATGCTAATGCGACACAAAATTATTTCAGGCTTATTCCTGATTTTATTGAGTAGCACCGTCGTGTATGCTCAATATCATGCTCTGTTCAGATTCGATGCATCACTCCCCGTTGAATCTCCCTTCCACAGTCAGGTAACTTGGAGTGGTCTCGAGTTCAATGATTACCTCGAGCCAGCAGAAGTAATTGCCCGTGGACCTGATGGATGGGGCTTGAGTTTACCTCGGAGTGCCCATTTTTTGAATGATTCCTCCGCCATGGTTTCTGATAATGAAGCTATTATTAGTTTTTTTGGAAACCATACTATAACTGGTGAGATGTGGATCAAACCTGATTCTCTGGATGGCACCATCATTAGTTGGGGGGACAGTGCCGGAGTTCATTTCATCACTACTTTTCTCCAGGACGGTTTTCTAAACATTCACCGTTATCTTTCGGACAGTCTTTTTACCATGACAGCCACAGTTCCAGTAGATACAGCTTCATGGAGCTATCTCTACTGGATCAATCGTATTATAAATGGCTATATTGAGTTTGAACTGTATGTCGATGGTACTTCCGTTTTTCAACAAAGTGAGCTGATGACAGTTCCGGCCGCATTTACGTTGATTAGGTCACAGGTTAGGGTTGGTCGCTCCAGCGATCCACGCACCTTTGGTCCATCATTCAAGGGGCAGATACTGGGAATTAGTTTGAATAACTATCTGCGTTCTGAGACATACCTCCAGAGCAGTCCCCCCTTTGATGGAAGTGAGTACTTTGGGATGCCTCTTTATCTGGAGCGGGGAAGTGAAAAAGTCGTGACGGTTAACCCAACTGAAGTGGAACGCACAGTCTTTGTACCTTATTCAAATGATTTTTACATTCCTCAGGGCATGGCTTCAACCTTTGAGGATAAGCAGCATCCAACAGAAAATGATATGGTGTACCTGGCCATGTACCATAAGGATATCAACGGTACGATTGGTGGAAAGAATTCCATAATTGTTGAAATGGATCCTAACAAAGGCTACCAGGTTCGGCGCTGTTTTCAATTTACCGCAGGACCCACCTACGGACATTTACCAGCCATGGCATTTTATGCAAGTAACCTTTATGTGGGCAGCGAGGGTTCTGTATATCAATGTGAAGTCCCGGCTTATGACTCAACTGCTGGAAAATATTTTGATCTGGAACCGATAAATACCTATAACATATACTCCTCAAACCTGAATTATTTTGATGATACACTCTGGGTTGCAAGTTGGGGCGCTCGCCCATCAGGCAGAGCTTTCATGTTTGGCTATCCGGTCTATGATAACGGCAATATCAATATCGCTGCTACGCCTGTTCGCTATGAAATTCCTAACACCAATCAGGGGGCTGCCTGGACAGAATATGGTGGTGAGAAATATTTATTTGTATGCACCAGCTGGGGTGGAACTAATAACAGCCTGCTTTATCGTTACCGGAAAGGAGCACTCCAGCCTGCGACACTTATTACAGCTGATCGAATTTTCGAAATTCCTTCAGGCGGAGAGGATATTACGTTTGACGATGCCAATAATATGATCAATGTCTCTGAATCAAGCGCAAGAGCATATCAATTGCGAGACTCAAGTCCCTGGAACCAGTTTTACCCCTTTGTTTTCGAAATCAGCCCTGATGTTCTCTTTAGTGATGTTGATACAAGCAGTACAGGTTTGAACGATTCTGAGAAAAACGCCTTGCCAGAGGCCTTCACGCTTTCCGTATATCCCAACCCCTTTAACGATTCAACCATCATTAATTACACTCTTGGATCAGACCAATTGGTTTCATTGGATGTGTTCGATCTTCAAGGACGTCAGATCGAAACTATTATTAAAGAGAGTCATCACAGCCAGGGTCAGCATCAGCTGGCCTGGTCACCTCAAGTAAATTTCAGCGGTGTGTATCTGCTGAATTTCAGGTTTAGTGATCACTCAAACTTTTCTAGAAAGATTGTCTATTTAAAATGAAACGAATACCAGTGATGCAGCGTTTTATCCCATTTCGAATCCTCTATCCGCTCTTTATACTTCTGATTGCTTTGGGGAGCTCAGTCTTTAGCCAGGAAACCCTGCTCTGGAACGATGATTTCGAAGATGGGGATAGCGATGGATGGCTTTTCTATGATGATGCAACCGGATCATCCAACTGGTTTGTTGAGGGCGGATACTTGATCCAGACCAGTAACATTGGATCAAGCGGATTGGGAACACACGCAGTGGCTGGATTGGCAACCTGGGATAATTATACCGTTTCAGCCAATGTGGTCTCCACCGACGATGATTACATTGGTGTGTTGTTTCGCTACCAGAATGCCGGAAATTACTATCGCATGACGCTTTCTTCTCAAGCTGGCAGAATCCGCCTGGAAAAACGCCAGGATGGCATCCTGCAAACCCTGCAGCAGATCACCATGATGTGGCCGCTTTGTACTTACAATATCACCATCGATGTGCAGAATGATACTATTTCAGTTTACCTGAATCAGGTACAGTATTTTGAATTGATCGATGCAAGCTTTGGGTCAGGACGCGTTGGTTTTGCAACCATTAATAACAATGGTTCCTTCTTTGATGATATTTCTGTCTATGATCGACTGGAAGTTGAGCCTCCCGATCAAAGCCTGGTTATAAATAGAGGTCCCTATCTGCAGAATGTGCTGGGAGATAGTGCCACAGTCATGTGGCGCACCAATCAGTATACGAATTCTATTGTAGAGTACGGACTGTCCACCACCGAAACTGAATTGGTCGGATCAACCACCCCCAAAAAGAACCATGAATTAGTCCTGAGGGATCTCCTCCGAGGTCAAGAATATGTCTATCGGGTGTTCTCAAATAACCAGGTGAGCGATTGGGCTCAATTTATCTCTGCCAGACTTCCCCAGGACCCCTTCAGCTTTGCTTTATTGGGAGATAACCGGACTAACTTTCTGCGTCACGGCGAGATCTCAGCTGCAATCTCAGAAGAGACCCCTGATTTTCTAATAAATGTAGGTGATGTGGTTCAGTACGGACTCCGAGCAGACTGGGACACTGAATTTTTCAACCCAATGGCTGACCTCATTAAAAATATGCCTATCTATGTATCAATCGGAAATCATGAAAAAGAATCATCCTATTTCAGCGAATATTTTGCTTTCCCTGATCCAGACCATGAACATTACTATTCTTTTGAGTACGGGAATACCTTTTTCATATTTATAGATAATAATATCGCCGCCTACCCCAGCTCCAATTACCCGGCCATCCATGAAGAAAGCGATCAATATTCCTGGCTTGAGGAACAGTTGGGCTCTGCTGAAGCTCAGAATGCAGAATGGCTGTTTGTCCTGGGGCATGTCCCGATCTATTCAGTCAGCACCAACAATAATTACGACCAGAACCGTGATTTCATCCTGCCGCTGCTCCTTGACTATGAAGTCGATATTTACTTTGCTGGTCATATTCATGACTATGAACGCGGGTTTTCAGAAGGTCTCCATCACATAATCAGTGGCGGAGCGGGTGGACCATTGTCCCATCGAGTTCGTGATATCCCTGAAATTACCGAACAGGTCAGCAACTATCATTATTGCATGATCGAAGTGAATGATTCAGTACTGGGCTTTCAGATCAAGGATAAAGACCAGAATTTATTGGATCAATTTGTCATTAGTAAAGATCCTGATAGCATTTCTGACAAGGATCCGATCCACCCACAGCAACTCACATTGCACAATTATCCCAACCCGTTTAATGCCTCTACCATGATTCAATTCACCTTGCCGCTTGAGGGAGAATACAGCCTTAAAATCTATGATATCTCAGGTCGTCTGGTGACAACCCTGGCAGAAGGATTTGCCCGAGCAGGCACCTATTGGCTGCATTGGGATGGTGATGATGCTAACGGCAGATTGGTTCCCAGCGGCGTATATACTTGTCAAATTGTAACTGAGTCTGGTAGCAGTCAGATCAAACTCAGTTATCTGAAGTGAGCCCCATGCGTCTGAAACAAATCAAAGTGGTGGGTTTCCTTGGCTTCCTACTGTTTATTCTCGCAGCTTGTGTTGGTGTTGGAAGCTCTCCTCCTGAACAAGGTTTAGGACCGAATAATTCGGCTGTTATCTGGCGTGATGATTTTGAAGATGGTGATATGGTAGGTTGGACAATCCACGACTATCCCGATCATGAAATATCAAACTGGTATGTTGAAGCAGGCTATTTGATTCAGCAGAGCAATATTGGCAAAGGCAAATTGGGTACTCAAGCGGTGGCTGGACAAGCTGACTGGACCGACTATACACTTTCGGCAAATGTGGTATCGACTGATGACGATTACATCGGTGTTTTATTCCGCTATCAGGATCCTGAAAACTATTATCGCTTTAGCCTTTCATCTCAGATATCCAAAATTAGACTTGAAAAAAGAGTTGATGGCGTTTTCGAGACTATTGGCTTTCTCGAAGAGATGTGGCCTGAATGTCGTTTCAATATTAGTGTTGATGTTAGGGGGGATTCCATAAAGGTTTACCTGGATCAAATGGAATATTTTTCAATTGTAGATACCAGTCTTAGTTGGGGAAAAGTTGGTTTTGCAACCTATCACAACAATGCTTCCTTCTTCAATGATATCACCGTTTATGACAACTTAAAGATCACAAGAAACAAGTCACTATACTTTGATCGGGTTCCTTATTTACAGAATGTTTTGGGTGATAGTGCAGTAATTATGTGGGGCAGCAGTCAAGCTCAGAATTCTCAAGTTGAATATGGACTATCCAGGGGAGAAACTCAGACCATATTGATGGATGACAGGGTCAAAATACACGAGGTTGTATTGCCTGACTTGCAACAGGGGCAACAGTATACTTACCGGGTATCGTCTGGTTCATTGGTGAGTGATTGGTATATATTTAGAACTGCAAAAACCACGGAGCAAGCCTTTCGCTTTGCCCTCTATGGTGATAATCGTACGAATTTCTTGCGCCATTCAGAAGTTGTCTCTGCAATTTCAGCACAAACTCCGGATTTTATAATCAATACGGGTGATGTGGTTATGAACGGGCTCCGGCCAGACTGGGACACTGAATTATTTGATCCATTACAAGACTTGCTGACTTCGACACCTATTTATGTTTCGGTAGGCAATCATGAGAATAATACCCTGGGCACGACATCCCCAGATCAGGAACAAATACCCTACTCACACTACTTTTCAAAGTATTTTTCTTTTCCTGACAAGCCGCATGAAACATACTACAGTTTTGAATATGGAAACGCATTTTTCATCTTTTTTGACAATAATCTAGCTGCCTACACCGATCGTGCTTTCCCTGATATAGCATCAGGTAGTTCTCAGCACCAATGGCTTGAGAAGCAGCTGAGTTCGCCTGCAGCCCAAAATGCCGAATGGTTATTTGTTACAGCTCATATTCCGATAATGTCTAAGGTACGCTACAAATTAAATGAAGACCAAATATGGCCTCTTTTCAAGAAGTATGGTGTAGATTTTTATTTTTCCGGCCATGTTCACGACTATGAACGAAGTTATGTAGATGGCATTTATCATATCATCAGCGGTGGTGGTGGCGGTCCTCAGGATCACCCTGTTCGCAACCAGGCCGATATTAGAAAACAAAGAACTAGCTATCATTATTGTTTGATTGATATAAATGGATCAACCCTAGATCTCAGCTTTAGGGATAGAGAGCAAAGAGTTATGGATCAGGTTGTCATTGATAAGAGGTTTAGTAATAGTCATAAGGATTTATCAATTCCAAAGAAACTGACTTTAAAAAGTGAACCTGGCTCACCAGGGGTTCCTGTAATCTTTGAGCTCTCTCTTCCCCTGGACGGTGAATTTAATATCAGTATTTATAATGATAAGGGGGACATTATAAAATACCTGGTTGATCGTTATGCCCCCGCTGGCACCTATTGGCTGAATTGGGTGGGAGATGATGCAGATGGCTTTATCGTACCGAATGGTAACTACATTTGTAAAGTCAATACTGGCACTGAGCAAGCTCAAACCCAAATCATACTCCAGAATTGAGGCAGAGGACCTTCCCAATTAAAAGCCGTTTGACAATTCCGATATTCCTCATGATCATCCTGGTCAGTTGTGAGCAACAGGCAAGCAAATCACTTGAAAGTAATGGCCTTGCCAGGATTGGTGATGCCACCATAACGGTTCAGGAGTTTTCCAACAGTTATCAGGCTGGACCATCGTTACTGAAAGAAAAAATAGCTCAACCCAAACGCAGCTTTTTGGATGCCATGATCCGTGAAGAGCTCATCGCCGAGATGCTGAAAAATGATAGCTCTTACACACAATATCCAGCCATCGTGAAAGCGCTTAAGTTATTAGAACAGGAACTATTGGTAGAACACATGTTCAAGGAAGAGGTGCATGATAAAGTCCAGGTCACAGATACCGAAATCCGGAATGCAATTCTTCAGTCAAGCCTCAGCATTAAAGCTAAATATCTAGTAACCCAGGATAGGCAATTCGCAGTTCAATGTCTGGAGGAGTTAGATGCTGGTGTCGAATTTGATAGTTTATTGAATAACCCTGTAGATTTCACGACCAGGGCTTATCTGGATAGTACTGACTTTCTTAAGTCCGGCGAACTCGAACTTCCTCTGAATGAAATTCTTTTTAAACTGCATCCGCAGGCGTACTCTGAAGTCATCACATTTGGGGATTCCTATATCATTTTCCAAAATGTGGCAATGATTAAAGAGATTATTGCTGAAGGTGATATCATCAAATATCATGATCGTTTTCACAAGATTCTCATGTATAAAAAACGGCTGGCGAACGCACGTCGCTTTGTGAAAGAATTTATGGATCCACTTGAAATCGAAGTGGCGGGCGAGAGTTTTGTCCTACTGGTTAACGCACTCTATGAATTGTATGTGAATCTGCCTTATGAACAAAAACAACTTCCTCAGAGCCAGGCTGAAAATCAGGAATTACCTTCTCAGGATGTTCTGAACTTGCTTCAGGAACATGGGCATGATCCAGCCGTCCGTTTTAGCGGTGGGTCATTGTCTGTTGCAGAGCTTTTAGACCAGGTCTTGCTTAAGCCCTTTCATATTGAAGCCACTGACAAACAGAGTTTTGCCAAAGAACTCAACGGTGAAATTGCCATTGCTTTACGTGATTACTTTATGGAGAGGGAAGCTATGGCGAGAGGCTATGATCAAGACCTAAAAATTCAGAATGAGTTGCAGCAATGGTCGGAAAAACTACTGGTTCAGAATTATATCAGCGAATTGAAATCCGCAGTTATAATCTCAGAAGATGAAGTGGCTCAGCATCTCGGTCCCACTACCGTAAATGGCGATGCCAGATGGAAACAAGCGGAACAACAGCTCATTAATTTGAAAGTAAAGCTGACTTTGGATCAGCAGGTTGATAGTCTAATGTCACAGATAGATCTCATCATAAATGAGCAACTATTAAAGTCGATTGAGGTGGATCTGCCTACAGGAAAACGACAGCCAGATGCCTATCTGTTCAAATTAGGATTACCCTACTTGCGTAGTGCCTTCCCCACTCCTGATCCAATCTGGGGGATGAAATAGTTTGAATTTAAAAAACCTCAAGTTGTTGAATAATAATGTTTACGTCTTGAAACAGGTAGTGCCAACTATTGTTCAATATTTGCAAGTTGTGTCTTCGCAAGCAGGGCGCGGCGACCTCGGAGCTCAAAAAAACTAATGGAGGAAATATGAAAATCCTAAAAGGAATACTGCTAGTAACTGTAATCGTGATCATAACAGCCTGTAGTAGTCAACACGAAATATTTATCACGGCTCATCGTGGATCATCAGGAGTTGCTCCTGAAAATACGATGTCAGCCTATTTACTGGCCATCGAACAGGGTGCTGATTATGCTGAACTGGATGTTCAGGAAACTTCAGACGACGTATTAATCCTGTACCATGATAAAACCTATGAACGCACTTCTGCTGTTATTGCCAATGTCTGGGATTTACCCTATGATAGTATTGCCGGATTTGAAGCCGGTGCCTGGAAGCATGAGGATTATCGCGGGGAGCCCATCCCGTTATTCTCTGATATTATTGACTCCGTCAATGGCCGCATGCTCCTGAACGTTGAGATCAAAATGAATGGACATCAGGATGGTCTCACAGAGCACGTTATGCAGGTGCTTGAGGAAAAGAAGTTTGTTGATCAATGTATCATAACTTCCTTTAATTGGGCTGCTATTGATCTGGTTCGTGAGTTATATCCAGCCTACAAAGTTGGCTATCTTTTCTCAAAGATGCCTAAGGATAAGGATGTTGACGTCTTTGCAGCCAATGTAGATATACTGAGTGTTAAGAATAAAATTGTCACAGCCGAATTTGTGGAGAAGGCTCATAAAGCTGGTAAAGAAGTCCATGTCTGGGGAAAAGTAGACAAACCTGAAGAAATGATTCGCCTACGGGATCTTAAAATTGATAATGTTATCACTAATTATCCTGATCGCTGGCGAGAATTTCTCAATACAAAATAATGAAGAATTCTTCAAAGAGGCTGTTGCCACTTTTATTGGTTCTTATCATCCTGGGTTTATCCGCTTGTAAATCAGATCAGGATGTAGCACACACTCCTGTTTTTAGTTATGAGCTGGAAACTGTTTTTGAAGTTGAAGGACGCCAGGGGGTTGCCACCAACGGCCAAATCTATATTGTAAGTGGTAGCAAGGCTCTCTATCAATATTCTCTAGAGGGTGAGTTATTGATGAGTAATCTCGAGCCCTTCATTGACTTGGAGGGTCCGGTCAACCATCTCGGCGATATTGCGATTCATGGTCATGAATTGTATACAGGTGTTGAGAACTTCACCAACGGAAGAGGTGAGAATATCCAGATTGTAATTTATGATCTAGAAACGCTGACTTACAAACGATCTATCCCCTGGGAGCCCGCTTCTGGACAGGTTGAAGTCTGTGGTATCGCCATTGATGGCCCCCGGAAAACGATTTGGCTGGCGGACTGGTTGAATGGACAATACCTCTATCAATACGATTTAGAATCAGGGAATTATGTGGGTCGGGTTGAACTCAATCCAGTTCCTACGCAGATTCAGGGGATCATGATATATCAGGATCAACTATTTCTGACGGCTGATGATGGTGATGCTGATCATGAAAAGCACGATCACATCTACTCCATCACTATTCCTGATCAAAATGAATCAAACCTCAGGCAAATGAATACTGTAAAAACGTTAGATGAGTTTAAGCGAGCTGGAGAAGTAGAAGGACTTTGCTTAGCTCCTGATGGAAGCAAATTATCAGTCCTCATGAATCGCGGCACACGCATCGTTCAGGGAGTGCCCCAGGAATTTTATCCCGGCTATGATCGCGAGATTCATGAGTTGTATATATACAAAAAGATTAAATGATTTAACAGAACCTGTCACAGTTCAGGGGAATGAGATGCGATCAGTCATACTGAGACAGATATAAATGTGTAGTCTCGTTCTAACAAAAGTAAGGATCAAAGCATGCTGAATTGGATTAAGAAGTTTTACGCACCGGCACCCCATATCGAACGAATACCTGAGGAGCAGATAGCCAAGACCTATACCCGGTACCGCTGGAGCACCATGGAATCCACGTTTATGGGTTATGTCATGTTTTATCTCGTGCGCAACAACCTATCCGTAGTTAGCAAGGACATTGGAACTGCCCTGACATACGATCATAATATGATCGGTAACATTCTAGCCCTTTCTGCCATCTCTTATGGAATTGGAAAATTCCTCATGGGGTCACTTTCAGATCGTTCTGATCCCAGGAAATTTATGGCTACCGGTTTATTACTTACCGGTCTGGTAAATTTTGCCTTCGGTGGCATGGAAACATATTGGATTCACCTGGCCTTATGGTCATTGAATGGTTTTATCCAGGGAATGGGCTGGCCCCCTTGTGGTCGCTCCCTTGGGCATTGGTATAGTTTGAAAGAACGGGGTTCCATGTTTGCCATCTGGAATGTTGCTACCAATGTTGGTGGTGGGTTAGCGGGCATCCTTGCAGCTTACGCGGCCTCTAGTTTTGGCTGGCAAGCGGCCTTTTATTTTCCTGGAACCATAGCATTACTCGGTGCGGCTTATCTTTACTGGCGGTTACGTGATACACCCCAATCATTAGGTTTGCCATCCATCGAAGCGTACAAAAATGATTATTCAGAGCTTGAAAAAAAAGAGGGTCTCAAACACGAGAGAGAGCTTTCAACTCGCGAACTTTTTGTTGATAATATTTTAAAGAATAAACTTCTGTGGATTGTGGCCTTCGCCAATTTCTTTGTTTATATCGTCCGTTACAGCATGCTGGACTGGGGTCCCATGTACCTCAGGGAAGTTAAGGGAGCAACCCTGCTTGGAGGGGGTTTTGCCATTGTATTTATTGAGTTTGCAGCTATTCCCTCAACCCTGATCATGGGCTGGCTGTCTGATCGTCTGGGTGGTCGCCGGGGAATGGTAAGTCTTTTATGCATGATTCCCATCCTCTTCGCCTTTTATGGTCTCTATGCAAATCCACCGGGCAACTTGAATTTTGATATGGCCATGTTGGTAGTTATTGGGTTCTTTATCTATCCACCGGTCATGCTTTTGGCCGTATCAGGCCTTGATCTCACTTCGAAAAAAGCAGTTGGCACAGCAGCGGGATTTATCGGACTTTTCGGATACATAGGACGGTCATTACAGGCCAAGGGCTTTGGTTGGATGGTTGATCATTATGGTAAATTGTATGGACTGGAGACGGGTTGGAATTTTGTAATTTTCAGTATCCTGGGCGCAACAGTTATGGGTATCATTCTATTGGCTTTCACATGGAACATCAAACCAAAAGCCTAAGGGAAACTTGTCTTTCTGAACGAGTGTAACGAAGTGAAGAATCTCCTTTGGTTATCCAACATCTGAGATTCTTCGATAGTTGCCTCAGAAAGGCAATCAAGAGCATCAATCGGTACCAAAAAATAAAGGAATTTACTTCGCAGATGGATTGTGCCTAGTCACGATTATTGCGATTGTGTTGATATATAAGGGGATATGGAAAAATGAAAAAGTTAGTTATTATTTTGCTTTTAGTCAGTGCCAATACCAACGCGATTCAAGCAAATACCCTCATTGCTCCAGACGATAGTCTTATTGCTTATGATGGAGTCTTCTATGTTGACCGCCATTCCAATGTGGCTATTTTTCATAGAATAACTGAAGCTGTGATCAATGATCCGGGTAGCGATTTTATTGCTGAAACAGCCCGCACTCAAGCAGGCATTATCATCCGATTTCGAACCAGCAGTAACATGATTATTGCCAGTTTTGTAGAAATGGGGGGAGAAAGTAGGGGGATGGATTTTGGTGTTTATCAGGATGGCGTGTGGTATGACAATTTTACAACAAACACCTTTGAAATAACCTCAAATAATTCTTCACAGCTAACTACTTATGAGATTGTACTCCCCAGCTTTCATAATGTGGGATTCACAGGTCTAGAGCTGGATGACAATCAAGCTCTGGAGGAAATTATTCCGGTTGACAAGCCCCGCTATGTCGCAATTGGAAATTCAGTGTCCCATGGTGTTGGACAGGGTCTGGCAAGTTATCGGACCTTCCCTTTTATTTTGGCAGAGCAGGCTGGTTGGGAGTTATTTAATCTGGCCATTTCTGCGGCCAGGATATCCCCACCCATAGGCGGCATGTTTCCTGATACTGATATTGATGTAATCACCATTTTTCAAGGGTATAATGATTGGAACAGGATTCATGATCTTGATCAGTTTATTGCTAATTATCAGGAGCAGATTAACAATATCCGTGAATCCCACGCAACGACAACTATTTATTGTATTACCCCTTTTACAACCAAAACTGTCGGTGTCATGGGTAGCTTTTATTCCATGGGAGATTATCAACAAGCGATTCGCAATATCATTGATCTTTATCAGGCCAATGGAGACACAAATATTTTTCTTATAGAAGGCTCCCATCTAATTGCCCACAATGATTTGGCTGATTATGTCCATTTAAATATTGGAGGTGCCAGTAGAGTGGCTGGTCGCCTTTATGATATAATGAGTGATCAGGAAGCGTATATGCCTCCGCCCCAGGAAATAGTTATCAATGAAATATTGTGTGATCCAGACATAACCGTCGGGTGGGGTGATGCGAATGGTGATGGAATCCGGGATGCCTGGCAGGATGAGTTTATTGAATTACTAAATATCTCAGATTATCCGGTAAACCTTACCGGTTGGGAGATCGGTGATGATGAAGATATTAACTTTCAATTTCCCAATAGTTATCTGCTCTACCCAGATGAGTTCGTCGTTATTTTTGGTGGAGGTGATGTCTCCACTGTGATTGGGTATGATGCTAATCCGCTGTTAACAAAGGTCTTTTCAGCGGGTGGGTTTGTTGGTAATGGTTTGTACAATAGCAGAGATTATTTGATTGTAAAATCAGATGATGGGTTGCACGATATCTATCTGGCTTATGGCGCAGTGGATAATGTAACGATGCCTGTGAGCGCTGTTGTTGACAATATTACCTGGGAATTTTATAATTCAACGGCGGCGATACCTGACAACGATAATTCACTTACACGTTCTCCAGATGGGAATAACTCCATTGAAGATCCATTTGTTGAGCATCTAACACTTAGCGAGGCTCACTTTTCTCCAGGCACCACGGTTGATGGCCAGGAAATGGTTGGTATAGATAAATCAAGAATGGCTCTCACGCCCACAAAGACTCAACTCTATCCAAATTTCCCCAATCCCTTTAATCCACAGACAACCATTCGTTATGAGTTATCAGAGACCGCTCCAATTGAAATCACAATTTATGATATCAAGGGACAAAAAATCAATAGTCTTATTCATGGGGAGCAGCCACCTGGAGTCTACAATATCCAATGGAGTGGAAAAACTGATTTAGGTAAGCAGGTCAGTACCGGTGTGTACTTTGCGCATTTCAAGACAAAAGACGCATCCCAGATTATAAAGATGACCTATTTAAAATAAGCGCTTCTGTTGGGGATGCTTAGTTTAGGTCAGCATCAATCCGATCTTTGTTTGATGCAACGATACCTTCAATAGACTGGCCAATTTCACGATTCAGTCGGACCAAAAGTGCTTTTGCTGTATGTTCTGCCCGATCAAGCCGATCCATGAAATAACTATTGTTGCTGTTACGTTTCCGCAAGGATGCAAATCGTTCATCTAAAGTGGTTGGCTCATCAAATTCAATCATGAAATCCACCAGGGGGATCAGTTGTTCTTCAATTGAGTTTGGAATGAAATCACGGGCTGGTAGTCCTGCTAGTTCTGCTTCCGCTGCATCTAAGCCAAATAATATATGGGATGCACAGACGAAGGCTTCCTGATGATGTCCCAGCTTTGTCAGTAAATGATAACCCTCAACACCATGTTTGATAGGATCATGAGTGCGATAGCGTCCGATATCATGCAAGAGGGCTGCCGACCATAGAAATTCCAGATCGATAGAACGAAACTCATTTAGAACTGAGCCCACCCTCAAAGCAGCCTGGGCAACAGCAAAGCAGTGCTTGCTCCAAATCGCACCCTTCGCATATTCTTCCAATAGAGCACTGGATTGTTGCTGTGAAAGCATACCATATATTACAATATGTATCCGACATTGGAAGGATTAAATACCCTAAAGAAACCCACAGAATGATGGAACGACACCAGATAACAATCACTGAATAAATTATCCAATATTTTTCATTGGATAATCCGTTGACAGGCGCGGGGTTGCCAGCTATATTCGCGGGCTTTTTAATAAAGGAGAGAAATCTAATGTACGCGATTATTCAAATTGCAGGGAAACAGTTCAAGGTGAAACCTGGCATGGTCCTGAACGTTCCGACTCTCGATATTGAACCTGGTAAAAAGGTTAATGTCGAGCGCGTATTGGCTTACTCTGACGGAAAAAATCTTGAAGTCGGCACTCCAGAACTGGACAATGTCGCCATCGATGGAACAGTCATTACTCATGGCCGCGCCAAAAAGATCATCGTTTTCAAAAAGAAACGCCGTAAGGGATACCAGAAGAAACAAGGACATCGCCAGGGTTTTACACAGATCAAAGTGGAAGGTATTGCACCAGCAAAACCAGCCGCCAAGAAAAAAGTAGCCAAGGCCGATGCTGAAGTAATAGCTGAGAAAAAGCCTGTTGAAAAAAAGGCTACAGCCGCCAAAAAGCCCGCAGCCAAGAAAGCACCCGCTGCGAAAAAACCAGCCGTTAAAAAGGCTGCAGCTAAACCGGCCGCTGAAAAAGCTGATAAAGGAGAGTAACCATGGCTCATAAAAAAGGTGTTGGTAGCTCCAAAAACGGTCGCGAGAGTCATTCCAAACGTCTGGGCACAAAAGCCTATGGCGGCGAATGGGTTTCTGCCGGTAGTATCATTATCCGTCAACGCGGTACAGCCATCCACCCCGGCCAGAATGTTGGTATCGGTGGTGATGATACGCTTTTCGCAAAGATTGATGGTTTTGTAACCTTTGAACGAAAAGACCGCACCAGAAAACAGGTAAGCATCTACCCGGAAGTTTAATCCTGTTATCTGATACAACTCTTAAAATCCCTCGAGTGATCGGGGGATTTTTATTTTAATGAACTTGTAAACAAATAACTTCTCAAGCATTACATCTCGCAGAGCGCGCAGAGCGTTGTATTGAGTTCATCGAAATGTCGCAGAGAAGAGTATTGATTGAGAAAGTCCAAATTTCATGAGTGTTGTGAACTAAAGTGTTAGTTCAGGAAAAGATTATCAATATTTCAAGATCACAAAGAATGGTGTATCTACAAAAAAACGCATAAAAAGAACACCAACCAGTTCACGATTCATCAAGTGTGTCTGAGCAAATCATGCTGCCTACACTTAACTCTTTGCGCCTCTGCGCGCTCTGCGAGAGAGTAACATTTATAAGGTAGTAAATAATACTGTATTCTATACTGTTCCGGAGGATGTGTGACCAAACCAAACAATGATGTACAAAAACTAAC
Source organism: Candidatus Neomarinimicrobiota bacterium (assembly GCA_034716895.1). Lineage (NCBI taxonomy): Bacteria > Pseudomonadati > Fidelibacterota > Fidelibacterota bacterium. The sequence continues at coordinate 6,968 of JAYEKW010000017.1, read as the reverse complement.
TGAAATGGTAGCTGCTTTTGACCGTTTAAAACAGGAATTATCAAAAGCAATTATAGGGCAGGACGCTGTCATAGAACAGCTGGTGATTGCCTTGTTAGCACGCGGTCATGCTCTACTGGTGGGCGTTCCAGGCCTGGCTAAAACGCTTCTGATCAAGAGCCTATCAGAAGTTCTGGATCTGAGTTTTTCACGGATCCAGTTTACCCCTGACCTTATGCCTTCAGATATCACAGGAACAGATATCATCGAAGAAGATCACACTAGCGGGAAAAGAAAATTTCGTTTTGTAAAAGGACCGGTTTTCGCCAATATCATCCTAGCCGATGAGATCAATCGGACCCCTCCAAAAACGCAGGCAGCCCTGCTGGAAGCCATGCAGGAACATCGGGTAACCGCCGGTGTGAAAAGCTATGTGCTGGAAGAGCCTTTCTTTGTTCTGGCTACCCAGAACCCGATTGAGCAGGAGGGTACTTATCCACTACCAGAAGCACAACTGGATCGGTTCATGTTTACCCTGCAAGTAGACTATCCCAGTCGGGAGGAGGAACGCCGAATTGTTAGTCAAACGACCTCTGGCGCGATAGTTAAATTAGAAAAGATCGTGGACCAAAAATCTATTATGGATTATCAGGATCTGATCAGGCGTGTGCCCGTAGCTGATAATGTTATCAATTATGCAGTAGAATTGGTGAGCAGAACTCGGCCTGATGATAATAATGCCCCGGACTACATCAATAAGTGGGTGGGTTGGGGCGCTGGTCCCCGGGCTTCTCAATATTTAATTCTGGGTGCCAAAACACGGGCTGCCATGTCTGGGAATCCCACTCCTTCCATTGATGATGTGAAGGCTGTAGCTCTGCCAGTATTGAGACACCGCGTCCTGACCAATTTCAATGCTGAAGCTGATGGTGTCACAGTAGATGAGATCATTAAAAAATTACTGTAATAATTATTATTGCCACAAATTCACGAAGACACTAAGAACCACAAGAAAGTCGTTAAGTGGCCACTGACAAACTGAAATATTTAAACCCCCAAACCCTGGCAACCCTGGCTAATATGCAGCTCAGAGCACGCATGGTTGTTGAGGGGTTTATTGTAGGACTGCACAAAAGTCCCTATCACGGTTTTTCCGTAGAGTTTGCCGAGCATCGGGCTTACGGCCCCGGTGATAACCTGCGCTATCTGGATTGGCGCTTATACGGCAAGACCGACCGTTTTTATGTAAAACAGTTTGAGGAAGAGACCAACCTGAAAGCTCATCTCATGCTGGACATGTCGAGATCAATGGCTTACGGATCATCAGATATCACCAAACTGCAGTATGGCAGCTATCTTTCTGCAGCTTTGACCTACCTGCTTTTACGCCAGCAGGATGCAGTGGGTCTAACCCTTTTTGATACTGAAATACGGACCCATATCCGTCCTTCATCCCGGCCTTCAATGTTAAATAATATTCTTGGTCATCTGGAAAATGTAACACCTGGAGAAGAAACGGCCATTGGTCATAGTTTGCACCATCTGGCAGACCGGATTCATCGAAGGGGACTGGTGATCATTATTTCAGATATGTTGGATGACCTGAACAATATTCTGAACGGGCTTAAACATTTTCGTCATGACCGCCATGAGGTTCTGGTTTTTCATATTCTGGATCCCCGGGAAGTGGATTTTGGTTTTGATGCTCAGGCTAAATTCAAGGATATGGAATCAAGTGAAATTATTGCCACAGAGCCCTGGCATATCCAGAAAGACTATCAGGCTGCAGTTGAACAATTCCGTACTCAGTTGGGAGCCCGCTGCCGTGAACAACATGTGGACTATGTTCCTCTAACAACAGATCAACCCCTGGATATAGCCCTGCTGGCATATTTGAATAAACGCCATTCAGCCAGGTAGCAAGCAAACCTGTTTTCAGCGATCGCGAGCCAAGCAGGGTTTATAATTTAGTAGATAGTTAGACGACATATCCGTTTTCACATTGATTGCCCTGCTCCCCCTCCTATATTCGCAAACTTAATGATTCTATCCAAAGCCACTCTATCTCGACCTTATTGGTCGATTCTCCTCACTATACTTCTGGTAACAGGTGTGTTTCATCCTGTTTTTGCTCAAAGCAATATCAGTATCAGTGGCCAGGTAAGTGATGCAAGATCCCGTATGCCATTACCTGGTGTGAATATTCAAATCCAAGGCAGTCTGCTGGGTACGACTTCTAATGTTTCAGGCTATTTTCAGCTAAATGATCTCCCACCCGGAACCTATAATCTGACTTTTTCAATGATGGGCTACGCGCCCTATTCAGTAAAGGACGTAGCTGTTCTCCCTGATATTCCTGCCAGTCTGGTTGTGAAACTGAAATCAAATGTGCTGGCTTCTCCCCAGGTTGTGGTGACTTCCAGCCGTAAGGAACAGGATATTTTGGAATCGCCTTTCTCTGTATCAGCTATTGGACGCAGGGAAATTCAATCAAAAGCAGTCGTCAACATGATCGATATTTTATCGTATGAATCAGGTGTCTCCACCATCAAGGGACAGTTGAATATTAGAGGAACATCAGGCTATACCATGGGTGCTGGCAGTCGATCACTCCTCCTTGTTGATGGAATTCCAATGTTGGGCAGCGCTGCAGGCAACATTACCTGGGGAACGATTCCCAGCTCAGAAGTGGATCGGGTGGAAATAGTCAAATCCGGTGGATCAGCCATGTATGGTTCCAGTGCCATGGGAGGTGTGGTGAATATCATAACCCGCAATGCACCACCTGAACCGGAAACCCGCATATCAACCCAAATCGGTGTTTACAGTCAACCCAGAATAGATCAATGGCAGTGGCGAGATTCGCACGGACTGCTATACAATACCGAGATATCCCATTCGCGAAGCATCGGCCCACATGCTGCCTGGATCAGGGTTCAGAAGCGCCGGGATGATGGATTTATGGAGTTGAATTGGGAAGAAGCCTTGAACGTTTCCGGTAAACTCAAATTGAATTTCGGAAACGCCCACTCCGCTGCAGTTTTTTTAAATGTTCTTGATGATAGATCTGGCTTGATGTCCATCTGGAAGAGTTCAGCCAGCCCCTTTGAAGCACCCAGAGGCTCTAAAAAAGATATGACCGATGGGACTAAAACTATCCTGAATGGTCATTATAATTATGTGTATTCTCCAGAGTTAGTTATCAAAGCCAAAGCAAGTGCTTATTGGAATTCATGGGTCGGGTCTGGAGCAGATCCAGATTTCTCCAGCGAGAATCGTTATTATGAAGAGATCCAATCCAGTAAAACCTGGTCTGACAATTTTACAAGTATTTTTGGTGTAACCATGCAGCAGAATGGGGTAGATGCTCAGATTTTTGGACAGCACAGTAGCAGTTCACTGGCCTCCTTTCTTTTGTTCGAGAAAAAAATTCATCAATTTACCCTTTCTACTGGAAGTCGCTGGGAGGTTTACAGGGTCGATGGCAAGTATCAGGATGAGGTTTTTTCACCCCAGCTCGCCCTTAATTGGAAACCATCACCCTGGGCTGCCTTCCGAATTTCTTCTGGAAAGGGTTTCCGGGTACCCACAGTAGCTGAAATGTTCACTTCAGCCCACAGAAGTATCTTTACAGTTGAACCGAATCCAGGGTTGGTATCAGAAACCAGTATCAGTCGTGAATTTGGAATGACGCTGCTTGCTGGTCAGATGGGATTTCTGGATCTCCTGAAATTTGATGCAGCAATCTTTCATAACAGGTTTGAAAATTTTATTGAACCAATTCCTGATAGTACGGCCACAATCCATTTTCAGAATATAGCTGACGCTAGAATTATGGGACTGGAAATAAGTCTTGGCGTGAGCGCCTTTAATAATCTGATGGATTATCAGTCAGCCTTTACCCTTCTGGATCCCATGGAGTTGGATGGAGCAGGAGATGTGTTGGATACTTTATCCTATCGTCATCGATATCACTGGATCAGCACCCTGGGGATGCATCATTGGGGGTTGGATGCATCTGTGGAATATCGCTATTTGAGTCGCATGGAAAGTGTTGAACTCTTTCAGGAAAACATGCTTACAGGACAAGATACACGGGTGCCAATCCACATATGGAACGCTGGATTAGGCTCAACATACGGAGATTGGCATTTCCTGTTACGGGTTGAAAACATTTTTCAGTACTACTATACCCAACTGGAAAGAAATATTGAAGAAGAGCGAGTGTTTACTTTTACGGTGGAGAAGCAGTTGTAAAATGAATCACTTAGGTACAGGTCAAAATAAAATATCATGGATATTATCAATTCTTCTGGCACTGGGTCTTGGACTGATTGCTGCTTGTGATAGCCCAAGTGACCTGGAGGCTGTTTCGGGTATTCAGGGTGAGATCCAGATCAACGGTACGATACCGGATTCAATTAAAGCTGTAGCCTTGGTAATATTGTTGCCCGAGGCTTACAATGATCAGGATAACATTGGAAAACATTTAGTGAATTATTCTGATCCTCTCTCTGCAACTGGAGAATACTATACACAATTGAAACCAGGGCTGTATATGGGTGTTATTGTTGGTTTATTAATAGATCCTGGAGTATTTGTTGCGAATCTTGATGATTATTTAGCAAATACAGATTTACCGATTGTTCAATTATCAGAAGGACTGAACTCGTTTCTCGTTGAAGAATACGAAATGCAAATGATTGATTGGAGTGTAAACTTTTAACAATATCAAATTCCCATAAGCCTCTGAAAGTCAGACCGTACTTTTAATTTGTTTGTTAAAGTGCATGAACTATCTTAGCTGGTCAAATAATTGTAATAAGACTCACAAAACAAATAAACAAAGGAGACATGTTTATGAAATTGTTACTAAGAATTACCCCTATGGTCCTGGTTATCCTGGGCCTGTTCTTCATCATTGGTTGTGAAGACACAGAAGATGATCCGGAAATTAATCCCCTGGTTGGAGCCTGGGATTTCAGCAATATGGAACAGTCATCAGTTTATACTGCTGTAGATTCTTCTTTAATTCCCTTCTATGCACCTGGTGATACAGTTGGTTCCGGTGGCTTGACCTGGGCTGAATTCTCAGCTATGGGCGTTAATGGTACTGTTGCCATGCTTGAAGATGGTACCTTTACACTTGATGGCAGCTTCCCGATCAGCAATGATACACTTGGGTATGCCCCAGTCATTACACCACTTACTGATGCTGGTGTTTGGACCGAAGATGTTACAGCAGGAACCTTGCTGATTGACGGTGCCTTTTATGATCTTGGTGGTTTGATGACCTTGAGTGATGATGAGGCCGAGCTTACACTAGTCTATGCTTCATCTGAGATCGATACCTTTGTCTTGCCAGTTGATATGGGCGGAACGATCGTATTTTTCCCCGGTATTGCGCTGAATAATGCTAGCTCAACCACACTTGGTTTTACCAAGCAATAGGTAGACATCGAATAAGTTTATCTATATCAATCGTTAAATCCATGCAAGCCGATTCCAAGTGGATCGGCTTGTTTATTTAAGAGGAGAAACAAAATGAAAAAGATGATGATCAGTGGTTTGCTGCTGCTGTTTGTGATCCAGGTATTTGGTGGAGGAATGGTGACCAATAGTAACCAGTCAGCTGAATATATGCGGACCATGAACCGGAATGCATCCATCGAGATCGATGCTGTATATTTTAATCCAGCTGCCGTAACTTTGCTGAACGAGGGTATGCATCTGTATCTCAGTAACCAAACCATTTTTCAAACAAGAACAGTAGTGGCTGATTTTCCAACCTATAATTCAGATACTTTTGAGGGAACAACCTTTGCACCGGCTTTCCCCAATCTACATGTTGCTTATGTAATGGGATCCATGGCTTTCTCTGGAAGTTTTCAGCCCATTGGTGGTGGTGGAAGTGCTGAATTTCCTGATGGTCTGCCAGCTTTTGAAAAGACTTTAGCTGGATTTGCCCAGGGAACACCTGCAAGTCTACTTGATGCAGCTCTGGAGCCCTTAGGCACAATAAATGGTTACTCTGTTGATGCTGCCTTTAATGGTTCATCACTGTATCTTGGTTTTCAGGGAAACTTTTCCTATGCCCTAAGTGATATGATCCAGGCTGGTTTTGGGGTACGCTACATCAGCGCTAAAAATACTTATGAGGGAGGGTTGGAGAATCTGACCCTGAATACGAGCTCCGGTACGGATATCACAACAGCGATTGCAGGTGCTTTGCTTGCTGACAAGTTTGTTGAAGCCGAGAAGACCGGCACAGCGATGGTCTATATTGGTAGCTTGAATTTAAACCTGTCTGAAGCTCTGAATGTCTCTCTTCGTTATGAGACCATGGGTGCCCTGGAAATGACCAATTCAACCACAACTGATGACATCGACATGTTCCCGGACGGGGCCGTCTCAAATTCTGATATTCCTGCCCAGGCTTCCATTGGAATCGGTTGGCAGCAAGGGTTGACCCGAGTTGAAATCAGTGCTGACTATTGGTTCAACACCGCTGTGAACTGGGATGGAAAAGAAGATAAGGTAGATAACAACTTCGAAGTTGGTATTGGTGGTGAATATGGATTGAGCGAATCGCTGGTTATTAGTGGTGGCTACCTTTACGCCGCAACTGGCGCAACTGATGCCTATCAAGAAGACCTCAGCTATAGTCTGAGTTCAAATACTGTTGCAGTCGGTGGGAAGTACCTGCTTTCTGATAAAAAGTATGTCAGCATTGGATTGTTTGACACTATTTATCAAGATGGTCAGAATTATGCACCCATTCCCAAGAATCAAGAATACTATAGTAAAACTTCAGTTGGTTTTGCTCTGGGATATTCCCATAGTTTCTAATTCTTGATAGTTTGTTTATTAAAAAGGTCGGGTTTTCCCGGCCTTTTTCAATTATAGAAACCCGAGGGATTTAAAAAACCTTGCGAAGGCTTTAAGCCTTCGCAAGGTTATACGAACTATGCAGCACCCATTTCAATCTC